>CAYYZJ010000292.1:0-8751 GCA_964475615.1 uncultured Flavitalea sp.
TTCTGTTGAGATACTCACTGCCCATAGCAATGACGAGCTTTTGGTGAAGCAGGCCATGGCATTCAGTCCCGATATCGTGATCATTGCCGATGAAAAAAAATACCAGCGGGTGAAAGAGGGATTGGCTTCTCTGCCTATAAAAGTATTTGCCGGAGAGAAAGCGCTGGAAGAAGCCGCCGATATGGATTCCTACGATATCATGCTGGCCGCTATCGTTGGCTTTGCCGGTCTCAAGCCCACGCTGAAAGCCATTGAAAAAGGCAAGCCTGTTGCCCTGGCCAATAAAGAAACCCTTGTTGTTGCCGGAGATATTGTGATGCGTAAAGCGGTAGAGAACAAAGCTCCTGTTATTCCGGTCGATTCCGAGCATTCGGCCATCTTTCAATGCCTGGTCGGCGAAACCCGCAATAAAATTGAAAAGATCATACTCACTGCATCGGGCGGGCCCTTCCTGGGAAAGAAACCCAATTTCCTGGTGAATGTAAAACGCGATCATGCCCTGCAGCATCCCAACTGGAAAATGGGCGCCAAGATCTCTATCGATTCTGCAACGCTGATGAATAAGGGACTGGAGATGATCGAAGCAAAATGGCTTTTCAACCTCAAACCAGGCCAGGTGCAGGTGATCATCCATCCGCAGAGCATCATCCACAGCATGATTCAGTTCGAGGACGGCAGCATCAAAGCGCAACTGGGTCTGCCCGATATGAAGCTGCCCATTCAGTATGCGCTGGCTTTTCCGCATCGCATTGCCAATGATTTTCCCCGTTACGATTTCAAAAAGCCTGATAAGCTCAGCTTTGAAGAGCCCGATATCAAGACCTTCCGCAACCTGGGGCTGGCCACGGATGCCCTGTTCAAGGGAGGCAACCATCCCTGCGTGCTCAATGCCGCCAATGAAATTGCCGTATATGCTTTTCTGAAGAACAGGATCGGCTTTCTGGACATGACCGATCTCATAGAGCGCACCCTGGAGCATGTGCCTTTCATAGAGCAGCCTACGCTGGAAGATTATTTTGACAGCGATGCCGAGGCCCGTAATTTCGCGGCGTCGTTGATCAAGCTATAGCCTTGCCGGAGCATCAAAATGATAAATTTTGGTAAGATTTTCAAACGACGACCGCACAGAACGAAAATTACCGGATATTTGACGGAATTCATTTATTAATAAAAAAGTCCGCCTCAGGCGGATTTAGCGTAATATGATACTATTAGCTATAGAATGGAATGTGGTTGGAATTAAAATCCTGCAGTTTATCCTGTCTTTTTCCATACTCGTGGTCTTGCATGAGCTGGGGCATTTTTTACCGGCGCGATGGTTCAAATGCCGGGTAGAAAAATTCTATCTTTTTTTCAATCCCTGGTTCTCCCTGTTCAAAAAGAAAGTGGGCGATACCGAATACGGCCTCGGCTGGATCCCTTTCGGAGGATATGTTAAAATTTCCGGGATGATCGATGAGAGCATGGACAAGGAGCAGATGAAGCAGCCTCCGCAGCCCTGGGAATTCCGCAGTAAGCCGGCCTGGCAGCGGCTGATCATCATGCTCGGCGGAGTGACGGTAAATGTATTGCTGGCATTTTTTATTTTCATCATGATCCTATGGATTTGGGGAGAAAAATATATTCCGGCCGAAAACCTGAAGTATGGGGTGTATGCAGACAGTCTCGGTAAAAAAATCGGCGTAAAGGATGGAGACAAGATCATTGCCGTTGCAGGCAAGCCCATCCAGCGGGTGGGAACCGTAGGGTCGGAGATCATCATGAATGAAGCCAAGTCCATTACGGTTGACCGTAACGGTGAGAAGATAGAGATCCCCATTCCGGAAGGGTTCATCAACCAGCTTAACCAGAACCGGCTGGGCGGGTTTACCTATGTGCGCATACCCCTGGTCGTTGATTCGGTGCTCGGCTCGGCGAAGGTCGAAGGAGGAACCATTCATAAGGGAGATACGCTGATCGGGTTCAACCATCATCCCGCACGGTTCAATACCGATATAAATGAATCCTTTGCCGATCTCAAAGACAAGATCATCGACATGCAGTTGCTCCGCCCGAACGGCGATACGGTAAATGTGCGCACGGCATTTAATTCCAAAGGCGATAATGGCATCCGGTATAAAAGCACTGAGGATATACTTGGCACCAGACAGATCAGTTATCCTTTTTTAAAAGCCATACCGGCAGGCATCAAGAAGAGCATTCAAACGCTGACCAATTATATCCGCAACCTGAAGCTGCTGTTCACTTCCAAGGAAGTGAAAGTAAAGGATTCGCTGGGCAGCGTAGTCACCATCACCAGCATTTTCCCGGGCGTATGGGATTGGCAAAGTTTCTGGACGCTGACTGCCGTATTCAGCATCCTGCTTGCGTTCATGAATGTGCTGCCCATTCCGGCGCTGGATGGCGGTCATGCCTTATTTACATTAGCAGAGATCATTACCGGCAGAAAACCCAGCGATAAGTTCATAGAATATGCCCAGATGGCAGGCATGGTGCTGCTGTTGGGATTAATGGCATACGCTTTGGGATTGGATATATTCAGGCTGTTCAAGTAAATGTGGAAATGTGAAAATTAAGAAAAGGATTAGGGACTACTGTCATTTCCATATTTTCACATTTTCACATTTCCACATTATTTTTCGGGGGTGCCCGGTTTTGACAGCATAGATCTTTGAAAGTACAAGCATGCCGTGCGTTGGATAATTAGCACGTTAATCTGAATATTCAACAATCAAATGGCAATACTCAGTATGCCATGGCTGCCTAATCAGTGATTAAGTAGTCATTCGGGCCGCGTGAGCAGGTTGTCCTGTTGCCAGGCTCCGCCGCCGACTAATCAAACAATACAGGATGCTGCTGCGGAAGGCTGTGACTGCAGCAAAAGACGATGCAGCTAAGGAAACGATCGGTTGGTTGCCTTCCTGTCGTTCCCCGACAATCAATAGGTAAATAAGCATGTAGAAAACTTTTGAAGGATATGTTTGGACAGGGGTTCGATTCCCCTCACCTCCACTTGAGGAAATGATCACTTTTGATTATTTCCTTTTTTTGTGCGTTTAAAAAAATTGATTTTCAATTACTTAATTGAGTATTTTCAACACAAAAACGGTGTTCGAGATTTTCAGAAATTCTTAACCGCAGATTTTGTATTACAATAAAATTCTAATAGAAAGGCCGGTACCAGGTGTTCGATTCATTCCTTAGGTTCTAATTCCCGACAGCAATCATGTCCTTTTTGAGTGTTATATGACTTTGCAATGAGATAAAGGAAATCCAATATTCTTTCGGCCTTTTCCTTGTTTACTCGAATACCATTCCGACCTAATAGCCTTACAGCTCGATCCACTGAAACCTTTCTGGCCGAAAAAACTCTCGACTTTTTATTGAGAGACTGATTCATGTTCCTATTATTTGATTGGTATTGATTAAATAGATTAAACCGAGAAGGGTATAAGCCAATTCTATTCACGGTATTGGACAACCAGAGATAATACTTCATCAATCTTTAAAGAGTTAAGATTTATTGTAGCAGGGATTATTGATGTTGGCGTGAATAGGCTTATGATATCGCGTTTCCCTTTAATATCCTGTTCTTTATAAGATCGAAAAAAACATTAAAATCGGGATCAGGCCACAAATTATTGTTAAGGTCACAGTCAGCTAACTTTTGGGTGACCCTGTTTAACTGGCTATTCAATTGACTCAATATCTCATTGTGCTCCTTTTTCAGTTCACTGAAATCATCAAAGTCGATCTTCTCATCCAGAAAGTACTTTCTCGCCTTTGAAATATGAAGTTCTTGTTTTGAGATAGCATTTAGTATTTTTTCACGCTCATCTGTGTGTTCTCTTCGACACGCAAGAATGTTTTCATCTTCAAGCACAAGACTGAAGAGTTCATATACTTCGGGCCGGAGGTGTATTTTCTTTAATTTTTCTTCATAACAACTATTTAGCATTTCCGCCCTGAATCTACCTTTACACTTGTATCCTGTACAATGATAGTAAGAATATTTTGAGCGCTTTCTCTGTGATACACTTCCAGTTATTTTGCGGCCGCACCAAGGACAAGATAAAATCCTCGCAGGGGAAATAGTGATTTTAAAATATCTTTATTTCCCCTTTTGTTTCGGTCTTTACTTATTATAAGTTGAACATGGCGGAATAAGCTTTCCGAGATTAAAGGTTCGTGAATGGACCTTACAAATTGCTCCTCTTCGTTCCGATTTTCCGGAATCCTGATGATGCCACAATAAATTGGGTTATGTATAAGTTTCCAAAAGTTGTTCTTTCCACATATGAATCTATTTACACAAGCCATTTTTCTGACCTGGCTGATCGTATAAGATCCTGTTGCCAATTGCTGAAACGACCACTTTATATAATCTGCCTCTGATTGTTTGGGTATAATAAATTTATTACCATCAGGATTTGTCCGGTTCGCATAACCTATAGGTGCTCTTCCTGGCCATCGTCCCATCTTTCTCGCCCTCCGCATGCCGGCCGAAGTTGTCAATCCACACCTGCTGTTCTCTGCTTCAGGTATAGATAAATAAACGGCAAGCATGACAATACTTTCAGGTATCTCAAGATCGATCGGTTGATCTATTGCCATGGGTTGAACATTCAGATCTCTTAACATTCTTATCATTTGATAAGCATATTCAATGTTCCTACTAAAGCGATCCCATTTTATAAATAATATATTTTCGGGTGGTCTTTTGGCGTTTTTCCTGATTTTTTTAATGAGCTTGTTCCATTCAGGGCGGTTAAAATCTTTTGCGGAATAATCTTCACGAAATATTTCCTTAATTTGGATACTATTTATTTCGCAGTGTTTTATAAGACGATCTTCTTGTTCTACAAGAGAACTTCCTTTCCATTTTTGTTCATCGGTGCTTACCCGGCAGTATAAATAAGCTGACTTCATAGTAGTGATTTTTTATAACCTAATTTCGGCTATATGGTTGTTACTCGTCACGAATAAAAAAATATCGAGGCCGCCCGGCCCATAACGGCCATAAGAATTTCATAAATTGTAAGGGTTTCCTTTCTGGAGTTGCACATCTGCAGAAAAGATTTATTATCAGTGCATTTTAAGCCGTCCATCGGCTTCAACAACTTCACCAGATGGTTGATTAGATTCCTTTGCAGCGGCTGCCAGGCATGGAGGTGACCAGGAAACTCGGCCATCGGTTGTTTTTCATTCCTGGTAGCTAACGTACAGGCCCGCAGGGCAGTTTTTGTTTTTGCGGGTTTGTTGTTAGAGGGAAGGCGGCAGGTTTATTCCGCCAACAGATTTTTGTTGTAGTTGATATTGTTGTGACAATCTGCTAAATTTGAAAATTTCAAGAACCATGCAAGGATTGATGCTAATATTTTGCACCTGATGCATCTTGAAAGTATTTATTAGATCAAAGGCACCTAGAGACTTTCAAATTTAATTTACTGAAGCCAAAAGAAATCCTTTAATGAATAACAGGAAGGTTTGTGAATTATTTTTAGATCAGGCCGGTAGCTCCAACGGTACAAGTACATTCCCGAACCATTCAGTCAATTGTTTGATTGCTGTCTCGCTGAGTTCCTGTGTGAAAAGCAGAGCCAATCGGTGCCTGGGCCGTGAGCATGTAACATAAAACAAATTCCTGTTTCGTTCAAAACTATCTTCTTTTTCTTGGGGTATACCGACATGTGCCCACTCCAGCATCTGGTTCCAGTTATAATGATTCCACCCGCGACCCAGTACTACGAGGACATTATCAAATTCTGCGCCTTTTACACCATGCTTGGTTGAAAAATGCGTATTATCATTGATAAAGTCCGAAGCCTTTATGATTTCAGTATAACGGACGGCCTTCAGTGATGTATATTTATTAATAAACAGGGTTTCTGATTCGTCCCTGTCGGCTTTAGGTTTTGCCGACAGTTCGGATAGTCTTTTTTCTTTTTCTTCGATCCTGCGAACCAGCCGGGGTCGTTTCGTTTCTTTTAATAGCTCAAGGACTTCCCCTACTGTTCCGTTTTCACGGAGCTGTGTTAAACGGGCTATACTATCATGCCATTCCTTTTTTTTCTCGTGTGTGGTAATTGCAGGAGCGTGTAAACTAAATGCGTCCAGCATCATTCCATACTTCCCTTCCTTGAAGGCTTTTGTGCCTGGCTCGACCACATCCATCAGAAACGCCACATAATCATCCTGCTTTTCAAGCAGGTCATCAGGTCCTATAACTTCAAGCAGGTTGCTATATCCTTTCTCCTGGGCTAGTACATTGTTAGTCAGCATTAGAATTTTTGTGGTGCCTTCATCAAAGTTCCATCCTCTTTTTTCTCGCAAATCCAGTACGACGGTCTCTAAATACTGGTGCGCCGCTTCGACAGGCAGATCCCCGGCCCAATGACCTCTTTTTCTTCGCTGCCCAGCCCAAGTATTCGAGTGGTAAACAATGATCTCTCCAGTTGAATCAGGGTCTTTGCACTGTTGTGGCAATTCGGGTCGCATGTTGTTGAGCGCTTCTACGATTAACCGATCTGAACGGAAATTTGCCTCTTTGCCAATAACCACCAGTTTCTCCGGGTCCACCTTAATCAGTCCGATACTGTTTGTGCCGTATATTTTTTGCCAGTGATCGCCAAAAAAACCGATCAGTGGGCCCTTTACGGGGTCAATAAAATTAATTATTAGTGAATTGGCAAGGTCTTTATTGGTATCCTGGTATTCATCTATAAAAATAACAGGGAACCGGCTCGTAAGAATCTGCTGGAATTTGGGATCATCCAGGAGGTAAATAAGTAATCTTATCACGTCATCATGATGAAGAAAAATTTCGCCCTCCGTGATTTTGGGATAGCCCAGGTTATAGATCACGGTTTGGTTGGTAACACCACCCGCTTCCTCTATTCTTTCTTTCCACCGGTCAGTAAGTGTTTCAATCTGCCCGCGCAGGATATTCTGAAAATTTTTGATGGCATCCCAGGCAAATGCATGGATCGTCTCGGCAAAGACTACCGGGTGATTGTCCATGCGCGATCTTATTTCATCTTTGGCAACATTCGTATAGGTGATGCATGCAATCCTCCTATGTGTTCGAAGAAAATTCTTCCCGTTTTCCTCAATTTGTTTTCGGAGCGCTTTAATCAATGTATATGTTTTGCCAGCACCAGCGCCAGCCTCAACCAGGAAATTTCTTTTTGCAGCCATGGCTGCAAACACCAGATCAAGACATTTAACGGATGCTTGCTCGGCGGGGCTCAAAATCGTCTCGTTTGTCATACAACTGTTTCTTCAATTACGTTATTAATAGCTTGGGCAACATTCGGGGCCGGAAGGTTGGGGTTTTGTGCGAGCCACTTCAATCCTTCCATTATATAGAGGGGCACCACCCACGCTGTGTCATCAACCCCATACAGGATGGCAAAATTTGTTTTTTCATTATTCTTAGGACGCTTCGCAAAAGCCTTTTCTTCTAGTTCATCGTCATTTGCTCCAGTCAGCTCAAATTTTTCCAGGTTGGCCAGCATAAATGCATCTTCAAAGCTTCTACCGCAACAGGTACGTCCCTGTTCCGGTACCTGGTATGCAATTCGCCTGGAGCCGCTTACCTTTTCATCCGCAGTTTTATTTCGGCAGTCAGGTAAACGCATATGCCCTTCAATACCTCGATCGAACCAATTTTTTATACCTGCATTGGAAGTATGGGTCCCGTGTGCAACTCTGCTTTCAGGATATGTTACGCGATCACCATGAGTTTGTACGACAGCATCAAGGTCTGTGATTATCAGCGTTCGCAACTCAAGAAAATCCAGGAACCGTTGGAAATGATAAACATAAGCTCCGCCCACTTCAATTATGGAAATATATTGATTGGCAAGAGTGGGAGTGCCATCTTCCACGGCATCCGTCTTTTGAATTAGCACTGGCATCAGAATTCTTTCGGTCGCTCCTTCTACAAGAACGGCCTTGTCAGCAAAATACAGGTCACATTTCGTCAGTGTGAGGTATTTATGAAGAAATTGCTTGTCTGCTTCCAAGGCAGGGGCCGTAAACTCGGAGCGAAGATCCTTTACTCGCGTTTCTTTTTGCTCATTGCGAGTCGTCAGAAAATAGCGGATCGATTCAAACCTGGCTTCATTAGCAATATGGGTTGAGTGAGTGGTGATAACAAACTGAACATGCCAGGGAACGCCTCCGTTCATTGTCTGGGCAAACTCTGCAGCTATTTGGTTAATCTGTTTAATGAAAACCTGCTGCATTTGTGGGTGTAGGTGCGCCTCGGGCTCTTCTATAAAAATTATGTACAGACTGTTAGGCACGGGGTTGGCCTGCCAATTCCTAAAAAACTCGAAGAGCTGGAAAAGGATATAAATTAGGTTTCTCGAACCCAATCCATTATAGGTTTCGGGAAGGTAAACACCATTGCCCTGACCATACCGGATGCGTGTATGGCTATCCAGGATATTACCCATGTCAATAGTCGTCTCCGTGCTTAAATTTGGATCAGAAAGACCTGGATAGCCGAAAATCTTAAGGGCAGGTAATAACGCATCGAGTCTCTTGTTAAAATCAGTATCTATTTTCGTTTGAATTTCAGCAACCACGGCCTTCAGCGCCTCCGATTTTGCTTTCATATCATCTGGCGCCGAATCTATACCTGCCGTCTTGAAAAGTTTGGCAAGCACTTTTCCCAGGACGTCTTTTTCAGTGTGGGTGATATCATCCAACCCGCGTTGAGCATTAATAAAGCCCGTTCCGATA
>CAYYZJ010000293.1:0-1939 GCA_964475615.1 uncultured Flavitalea sp.
CATCGACGACGACCATAACGGCTATGTAGACGATATTCATGGCTGGAACTTTCTCGGCGGAAAAGACGGCCGCAATGTAAAGGACGATTCGCCCGAAGAAGCCAGGGTATACTATCAGTTCAAGGAACAGTTTGAAGACAAGAACTTCAATCCCGCCGCGCTCAAGGGCGAGGATCTCGATAACTACAATATGTGGCTCAAGGCTAAGAAAAAGATCATGGGCGATGGCTCCGAAAGCGGCATCGACCTCGTGATCCTGAAAAGAGTGGTCACCGCCTGCATTAAAAGCGACAGCATCCTGCAACAGGCCATGGGCAAAACGGAATACACCGGCTATGACCTGGACACTTTCCAGACCACCACTCCCGAAAGCAAAACCGCCAAGTCCGTGCTCCTTTACCTGTTCCGCGAAAACAATATCATGGACATGACCAACACGCTTTTCCTGAATGATTTCAAGGAGCAGGCCGACCGCGAGGAAAAGAAAATGGAGATCAAGGAAACTGCGCCTAAGGATTACCGTAAGGAAATCGTGCAGGACGATGAAACCAATATCAACGACCGCAATTACGGCAATAACGATATTATGGCCGGCGAGCCCCTGCACGGCACCCATGTGTCGGGCATCATAGCGGCCCAGCGCGATAACGGCAAAGGCATCAACGGCATTTCGGATAATGTTAAGATCATGATGATCCGCACCGTTCCCAACGGGGATGAACATGATAAAGATATTGCCCTGGCCATCCGCTATGCAGTGGATAACGGGGCAAAAGTAGTGAACATGAGCTTTGGTAAAAACCTTTCGCCCGAGAAAAAATGGGTGGATGATGCCGTGAAATATGCGGAATCCAAAGGCGTATTGCTGGTTCACGCAGCAGGCAACGACGCTGCCGACATCGATACGGCGGATAATTTTCCCACTCCTGTATTCAAGAATTCCAAGATCAGGGCATCCAACTGGATCACCGTTGGCGCAAGCAGCGATCCTTCGGCCGATTCGGAAACCAAAAGCGTTGTCGCTTCTTTCTCCAATTACGGCAAGGATGAAGTGGATGTATTTGCTCCGGGAACCAGGATCTACTCCACCCTGCCCGGCGGCAATAAAAACGGTAATGAAGACGGAACCAGCATGGCAGCGCCTGTTGTAACCGGTATCGCCGCATTGCTCATGGAATATTTTCCCGGCCTCACCGCTGAGCAGATTAAATACTGTATCGAAAAATCTGCAGAGCAACCGCCGGTAAAAGGAATGAAACCAGGATCGGACGAGCAGGTCAGTCTTTCGGATATCAGCAAAACAGGCGGTATCGTCAATGCGTACGGCGCCGTCAAGCTGGCTTATACACTCAGTGAATCGAAAAAGAAAGACAATCTTCCCAAATCAACATTGAACAGCAATAATAAGAATTGATTTCGGCGCCCGTTTTATCCGGCTTACAGAGCTGCCTCAAAAAGGCAGCTTTTTTTTACATTTACCAAAAAAAAGATGAGCAAAGCCAATATCATCGCAGCCCCTTATCAGCAAGCCTATATCAACCGGGTCAAAGCGGACAATGTGATGGATGCGCTCAAAGAAAGCACCAGGGAATTCAAACATTTTTTCAAAAAGCTTCCGAAAAAGAAAGTCGATTACGCTTATGCCGAAGGCAAATGGACGATCAGACAAATGCTTCAGCACATCATCGATGCCGAAAGGGTCTTCAGTTACCGTGCTCTCAGCTTTGCCCGGAAAGACAGCAATCCCCTGCCCGGTTTTGAAGAAAGCGAATGGGCCGCAGCAGCGCCTGCCACCGGCAGGGAATGGGAAGACCTGCTCGATGAATTCCGGACTGTGCGCAAATCAACGGAATGGCTGTTCTCTTCTTTCGGTGAAGAGCAGTTGATGCAAAAAGGAATTGCCAGCGGCAATCCCATCAATGTGCTCACGCTTGGCTTT
>CAYYZJ010000294.1:0-5367 GCA_964475615.1 uncultured Flavitalea sp.
CCAACTATTTCATTAAAAAATCAATTGAAACCGGGGAAGAGATGACTCCAATGAAATTGATAAAGTTAGTATACATAGCTAACGGCTGGTATTTAGCTTTAACTGGCAACCCTTTAATAGATGAAAAAGTGCAAGCATGGAAATATGGCCCTGTTGTGCCTAGTGTATATCATGGGTTTAAACAATACTATAATGAGCAAATCACTTCGCCCTATATCGATGCTTTTGATCAAATTCCAATGCCTGCTAATCCGGAACTAATTACTTTTTTAAATAAGATATGGGAGGTTTACGGCAAATTGAATGGATTACAATTATCCGCTCTAACTCACCAAAAAAATACTCCCTGGGATATTGTATGGAATAAATTGGGAGGCTCTAAAAATAATTCAGTTATTATTGGCGATGAAATAATAAAGAGACATTATAGGGAAAAGATGAGCTCGCAAGCCGTAAGCTAATAATGGACAACATCGATATTTCCCAAATAAGAGAACCGAATATACCCCAACCTGGAAGAAAGGAAAAGCGAGAAGAAGATTATCTCTTATCTCGAATGAAATGGAAAAAAGATTGGGAATATGTAATTCATTGTGCGAGAATTTTAATATTTATTGTATGCGTGGCATTGTTATTGGCAGCAATAATAATCAGATCATTTGCTTTATTCTTACCCAATCTTGCTCCATGGATGATGGAAGAAAGAATAAAAAATTTTGATGAATTTTTTATTCATGGAACGATTGGGGCTGTAGTTGCAGGCGTGTTACGAAAGTCATTCAAATATGAATTAGCTGAATAAATAAAATAGTTCAGCTACTCAAACCATCTTCTATTGTATTAAAGTTCTATTAGCCTGAAACTGCTTTTCCCATTCCTCCATCTGCCTTAATATCTGATAAGTGGAAACAATATCCGAAGCAAACGGAATCTGCCTGTCGGATAAATTATTGGCCTTGCTCTGCAATTGCAGGTAGGCATGGGTGGCCAGTTGCTCATCGCTCCACTGATCCTCGCCCTGCGAATGATAATAGGCCATCTGCTCGCGCAGGTCTTTACGCAGGGAGGCAGATACTTTGGCGATCAGGTTTAGATCTCCGGCCTGGTAACAAGCCTGCAGGAACTGGAAGGAGATCACATCGTGCTGGTTGCCGATATTCGTCGTCATGCCATAGGGGAAATTGCCTTCCAGCACATGCTGGTCGAAATGTTCGAGCACTTGTTTGGCAAGCTCTTTCTTACCTGCCTGCACCAGGCTCATGGCCAGTTGCGCATGGGCCAGCTTGATAATATTTAATCTGCGGCGGTTCTCTTCATCGTAATATACGCCTTTCTTATCTGCATTGCCGTAAGCAAAATGCTCCATGATATTCTTAAAGGCAGTTTCATTATCCACCTGCTGGTTTTCCACCGGAACCAGGCGATAGGCGAGACCGTTAGAGCGAAGATATTTGCCCAGCCCCAGCTTGCTGCCTTCATTCAAATTAGTGAAGCAAATCGGCCTCTTCCATTGGCTGGATGCAATGAGCGAAAGAATGGCCAGATCTCCGCGAAGCAGGTAATTGCGGTCGGGCAGATCGATATGCAATGAATCCACCACCTTATCATCCTTGCTTACTGTGCCGTTACTTCTGACCGTATTCAAATCAACCGGCACACTGAGTTTTCTGGAGGGCAGGATATTATAGGAATCCCCGTCTTCCGTTTGCATGGTATATCTCGGATCATCGCTGGCTACCACATTCCTGAGCATATCGTTGAGATCATAATATTTATTGGCATCGAAGGCCGGATGCTTATCGGTACAGACCACCACCTCGCGCCGGGTGCCGGCTATTTGTTCGGGAGTGAAAATGACACCGGCAGGCGCACTCTTGTTGATCTTGTACCGCAACTGATTAATGTACCAGTCGGAACTGAGCAATGTAGTAATTACGATGCGCACGTCGGGACGGATGCCTTCCACTTCCTGCGCATACCAGAGCGGATAGGTATCATTATCTTCCGAAGAGATGAGGATCGCATTCGGCGGACAGCTTTCCAGATAATCTTTTGCCAGATCCCTCGCAAGCGTTTTATGGCTGCGGTCATGATCATCCCATTCCTGGCTGGCCATCAGCACGGGAACGGCCAGCAGACAAAGCGCTGCAGCCGCATAATCGGCCACCGGCGATTTGATCACTTTATTGAATTGCTCCTTCACCCATATCACGCCCAACCCGATCCATATTGCAAAAGCATAGAAAGATCCCACGTATGCATAATCACGCTCCCTGGGCTGAAAGCCGGATTGATTCAGATAAATAACGATGGCCATGCCTGTGAAAAAAAAGAGCAGCCCGTTCACCAGAAAATCCTTTCTATTGCGCCGGTAATGAAAGATCAGTCCAAACAATCCCAGCAGAAAAGGAAGCATATAAAGCCGGTTATATGATTTATTGTGGGTGCGGATGCTTTGAGGCATCTTGCTTTGGTCGCCATACATGTAATTATCCAATACCGGGATGCCGCTGATCCAGTTGCTGTCGCGCGCATTGCCCAATCCCTGCAGGTCGTTCTGCTTTCCTGCAAAATTCCACATGAAATAGCGCAGGTACATCCAGCCCGTTTGATAGCGGGCAAAATATTTCAGGTTATCGGCCATGGTGGGCTGATCGCCGTCGGCAAGTCCGCTGAACTGGCGGTAGATGTCTATTTCATTGCGGTCATTGGTATTGTTGTACATCCTTGGAAAAATATGGGCGGACGGCGTATTGCTCCAGTCCAGCGCAATTTTTTTTCCTGCCACTTCATATTTGTTCTTTGTTCTTACATAAAGATTGCCATTGTCCACACGGGGAGGAGTATCCGTAAAATCGGGGCCATAGAGAATGGGCCAGTCGCCATATTGCTCGCGGCTCAGGTAGCCGACCAGGTTAACGGGATTGTCCACATTGAACATATCGATAGCAGGATCGGCATTGGAGCGGATCATGGTAGTGAAATAGGTTGAATAGCCCAGCAGCATAAAGGCCAGGCTCCAGAGCCCCAGCTTGAGGAAATAATATCTGCGCCTTACGGCATAACGTATTCCCCAAACAATGCCTGCGGTAAGCAGGATGAAGAAAAAAGCAAAGCCCACAAAGAAAGGAGCGCCCAGATCATTCACAAAATGAATATCGAACCAGCCTGCGCCTTTAATGGTGTACTGTATCACGAATACCTGCACCAGCCCGGTGATGGCGCATCCAACAATAAAAGCCAGCAGCGTTCCCCATCGGGTAGGCTTGTAGCGTCTGAAATAATAGACCATCACAATAGCAGGGATCGTAAGCAGGTTAAGCAGGTGAACGCCGATGGAAAGTCCCATCATATAAAAAATAAAAATCAGCCATTTGTCGGCACCCGGCTCATCGGCGCGCTGCTCCCATTTCAGGATGGCCCAGAACACAAGGGCAGTAAAAAAAGAAGAAGAAGCATATACTTCTCCTTCAACAGCGCTGAACCAGAATGAATCGCAGAAGGTATAAGCAAATGCGCCTACAATACCTGCGCTCATAATGGTGAATATCTGCCGGCCGCTCAATGCTTCGCCGTTCTTCTGAACCAGCTTGCGCGCAAAATGCGTGATAGACCAAAACAGGAACAGGATGGTAAATCCGCTGGCTATGGCGCTCATGAAATTCACAGCGCGGGCAGCGGTTATGGGATTATTGCCAAACAGAATGATGAAAAACCTTCCCATGATCACGAAGAGCGGAGCGCCGGGAGGATGGGGTATCTGAAGTTTAAAACAGCTGGCAATGAACTCGCCGCAATCCCATAAGCTGCCGGTGGGTTCCATAGTGAGGATATAGACCATACAGGCCAGGCTGCAAACGGCCCAGCCAACGATATTGTTGGTTTTGGTAAAGTTCATAAGAATTGTTTGAGCACTGAATTTAAGAAGATTAAGCAGAAGCAGGCAGGCAGGGAGCGATTTTAACGTTTGATTAATGCTGGTGTTTCAATATTTAGAAGGTCTGTACGATGTCCGTTGATCAACGGAATAGGGCCGGCGGACCCTGAATTATTTTGTTTTACCTTTTTTTCGGCTGTTTCAAATGAATCCGCGAAGCAAGACCATGTGCATTACAGTAATCCTGAACTGCCGTCAGGAAAGCCTGCCCGTATTTCTGGGTCTTGAAAGCACCGAATCCGGATATGCGGGGAAGGTCGCCGAGGGTAAGGGGTAGATAGGTGGCCAGGTCAATCAGGCTGCTGTCGCTGAGAATGATATAGGCGGGAACATTTTCTTCATGCGCCATTTTATTGCGCAGCTTTTTCAACTCGTCGAACAGCGGGGTTTCGTATGCATATTGCTGATAGATCACCGGCTCCTTGGCAATCACCGTGGCTACCGGAGCAGCAAGATATACTTTCTCTTTTTGAAACAATACGGCCCGGCTTTTTTCAGTCAGCCTGAGCACGGGATATTCTGTTTCCGTTACACGGAGATAACCATAATGGATCAGCTCCTTGATATAATGCATCCAGGCTTCTTTCGGAAGGTCTTTACCGATCCCATATACCGATAATGCCTTATGCGCTTCCCGGATTTTTTCATTGTTGCTTCCTCTCAGGATATCGGCCACATAACGCATGCCGAAGCTTTCCTTTAAACGGTAAACCGTGCTGAGTATTTTCTGAGCAATGATAGTGGCCTCCTTGAGCTCCGGGCTGTTCAGGCAGTTATCGCAATTGCCGCAATGATCGGGGGCGGCTTCGCCAAAATAATTGAGGATAAACTTGCGCCTGCATCCGCGTGTTTCGCAGAATCGGGCCATCTTGTCCAGCTTCTGCAGCATGATCTTTGTCTGCTCCTCATTGCCCTCCACCTGCGCCAGCTTTTTCATTTTCATGATATCGCCTGCACCATAAAACAGGATGGCTTCGCTCGGAAGACCATCCCGCCCGGCCCTTCCTGTTTCCTGGTAATAGCCTTCCATATTTTTCGGAAGATCGGTATGGATCACGAAGCGCACATTGCTTTTGTTGATGCCCATTCCGAAAGCAATGGTGGCGACGATGATCTTTACGTCATCTTTCAAAAAAAGATCCTGCCTTTCATCGCGGATATTTTTTTCCAGTCCGGCATGATAAGCCATGGCATTGAAGCCATCATCCCGCAGGTCTTCCGCCAGCTTTTCTGTTGAAGAACGGCTCAGGCAATAGATGATCCCACTGTCATCCTTATGCGCTTTCAGATAGGCAACCAGATCGCGGTAATAATTGGTCTTGGGCCTTACCTGGTATTGAATGTTCGGACGGTTGAAGCTGTTTTCAAAACAGCGGTATTCGTGGAAATGCAGCTTCTCGACAATATCTTTTTTCGTCAATGCATCTGCA
>CAYYZJ010000295.1:0-6081 GCA_964475615.1 uncultured Flavitalea sp.
CATTATTATCATGTATGTAATAAAAAGGAACGGGAAAAAAGAAGCAGTGAAATTCGATAAGGTAACAGCCAGGATCCAGAAGCTGAGCTATGGCCTTAGTCCGCTGGTGAATGTGATCGATGTTGCCAAAAAGACCATCGAAGGCATCTATGAAGGCGTGCATACCACCGATCTCGATAATCTTGCCGCTGAGGTTGCGGCCTCCATGACCGCATCGCATCCCGATTACGCCATTCTTGCCTCACGCATTGCCGTCAGCAATCTCCATAAAAATACCACCAAGAGCTTTTCGGAAGCCATGCAGAAACTGCATCAGTATACCGATGCCAGAACAGGAAGGAAAATGCCGCTGATCGCCGACGATATCATGGCCATCATCGAACAGCATGCCGACCTGCTGAACAGCACCATCATTTACGACCGGGATTACGGCTTCGATTATTTCGGATTTAAAACACTGGAAAGATCATACCTGCTTCGCATCGACGGAAAAATTGCCGAACGGCCGCAGCAGATGTACATGCGCGTGGCACTGGGCATTCATAAGGAAGATATCGAAAGCGCCATCAAAACCTATCACCTCATGAGCGAAAAATGGTATACCCATGCCACGCCCACCTTGTTCAATGCCGGCACTCCCAAGCCGCAGATGAGCAGTTGCTTTTTGCTCACCATGAAGAGCGACAGCATCGAAGGCATTTATGATACGCTGAAGCAAACGGCAAAGATCTCGCAGAGCGCAGGAGGCATCGGGCTGTCCATTCACGATATCCGCGCAACCGGAAGCTATATCAGCGGAACCAATGGCAGCAGCAACGGCATCATTCCCATGCTTCGCGTGTTCAATGATACGGCAAGATATGTTGACCAGGGCGGCGGCAAACGCAAAGGCGCTTTTGCCGTTTATCTCGAACCCTGGCATGCCGACACTTTCGAGTTCCTTGACCTGAAAAAGAATCATGGCAAGGAAGAATTGCGCGCGCGGGACTTATTTTATGCCTTGTGGATCCCCGACCTGTTCATGAAAAGGGTGGAAGCTAATGGGGAATGGAGCTTGTTCTGTCCCAACGAAGCGCCCGGACTGAGCGAATGCTGGGGCGATGCATTCGAATCGCTGTATGAGCGATATGAAAAAGAAGGAAGGGCCAGGAGAACCGTGAAGGCGCAGGAGCTTTGGTTTAAGATACTGGATGCACAGATCGAAACCGGCACGCCGTATCTGCTGTACAAGGATGCAGCCAACCGTAAAAGTAATCAGCAGCATCTCGGCGCCATCAAAAGCAGCAATCTTTGCACGGAGATCATCGAATATACTGCTCCCGATGAAGTGGCTGTTTGCAATCTCGCTTCCATTGCGCTTCCCCGTTTTGTGACCAATGGCGCATTCGACCATCAAAAGCTTTATGAAGTAGCCTATCAGGTAACCAAAAGCCTGAACAGGATCATCGATCATAATTATTATCCCATTCCCGAAGCCAGGAACTCCAATCTGAAGCACCGGCCTATCGGTATCGGCGTGCAGGGCATGGCCGATGTGTTCATTATGCTGCGGCTGCCTTATGAAAGCGAGCTCGCCAGGATGCTGAACAAAAATATTTTCGAGACCATTTATTTTGCCGCCATGACGGCAAGCAAGGATCTGGCCAAAGAGCAGGGCGCTTATGAAACATTCAAAGGATCGCCTTTATCCAAAGGCATATTCCAGTTCGATATGTGGGGCGTGCAGCCTTCCGACCGCTGGGACTGGGAAACGCTGCGCAAAGAAGTAATGGAATATGGTGCAAGAAATTCTTTATTGCTTGCGCCGATGCCTACTGCTTCCACTTCGCAGATATTCGGCAATAACGAATGCTTCGAGCCTTACACTTCCAACATCTATACGCGCCGGGTGCTGAGCGGAGAGTTTATTGTGGTGAATAAACACCTGCTGAAGGATCTCATCGGCCTCGGCCTATGGAACAACGATATCAAGAACAAGATCATTGCCGCCAATGGTTCTGTTCAGCATATCGATGAAATACCTGCCGATATCAAGGAGCTGTATAAAACGGTTTGGGAGATCAGGCAGCGCACCGTCATCGATATGGCCGCAGACCGGGGCGCTTTCATCTGTCAATCGCAATCGCTGAATCTTTTCCTGGATGCTCCCACTGCCGCCAGGCTGACCTCCATGCATTTCTATGCCTGGAAAAAAGGATTGAAGACAGGAATGTATTACCTGCGCACGCAGGCCGCATCGCAGGCGGTTCAGTTTACGGTGGAGAAAAAGCAGGCCGTTAGCGAGGAATTGACCGGAGGAACCTGCAGCATGGAGGATGGATGTGTGATTTGCAGTGCATGATGTCACAGTCCGCGCTGCGAGCAGTATTTCGATTTCAGTTTTTCCACTTCATCTCCATACATCTGCGTAAAACCTTGTTTTATAGCCGTGTCCAGATCGGCGCAGGCTTCATTGAATTTTTTCTGTTGAATGAAGACCAGCGCCCTGTTCCGGAATGCGTATGAATTGCCGGGATAAAGTGAAATGGATTTATTGATATCCGATAATGCGCCTTTTATATCTCCGAGCTTCAATTTGTCATAGCCCCTGTTATTGTAGGCGATCGCATCATCCGGATCCATGCTGAGCACTTTATCGAAGAATTGGACTGACAATTTGTAATTGCCCATTTGCTGATACTTGAAGCCGATATTGCCATAAGCCCCGGTAAAGGTGGAATCGATCTGCAGTATCCTGTACAGGTACTTCAATGTCTGATCGCCTTTGCCCACTTCATCGCATACCGTAGCGAGATTGTTCAGCGTTCCGATCTGCAGTGAATCGATCTTATAGGCGTCGAGATAATCGTTGTAAGCTCCCTGAAAATCCCGGATGCTGGTTTTGGCAGCGCCTCTGTTGATCAGCAATCCAAGCCTCAGCGAATCGGCACTGGCAAAGCTCAGGGCCGTGTCGAAATCTTTTATGGAACGGTCGAATTCCCCTATCGTATTCAATAATAAGCCTCTCTGGTTTAAAGCAATTACGTTACCGGGGTGAAGCGTTATGATCTTCGTATAGGTATCGTAAGAAGATTGATACTGTTTAAGCTCATACAGCGAATTCCCTTTCAGCAGCAGGTATTCGGAATTATCCGGATCCAGCTCAAGCGCCAGATCGATCTGCTCCACGGCGTTTGCATAATCCTTGTGATCGAAGAAATCGGAAGCCTTTTTGTAAAACCCTTCCTTTGACTGGGCTTGGGAATGGATTGCTGCCAGGGTGAATAATAGGAACAGAAATTGTTTCATAATATCGTTTAATATAGTATTCTTTTTTCATTCCTGCAATCCGATAATTAATTTTCATCGCAATAGCAGATTATCTATATTTGCATCGCTTTGGTTCCCGGCTATAAAAGCCGGGATTAAAAGGGAATCCGGTGTAAGTCCGGAACTGTCCCGCAACTGTAAGCTCTGGCAACCGTCGTTCACTACAGTCACTGTCTCGCCCGGGGCGAGATGGGAAGACAGGACAACGGGGAGCAAGTCAGGAGACCTGCCACTGCAATCGTTATTCATGGCTTTCGGGGAAAGAAGCTGGAATGAAAATGCCTGGTTGAACACATTCCATTTGTTTCGTCTTTATGCCGTCTGCTGTGGTCGTCCTATGGGATCATCGCTATGTTGGCAAAAAGACATTCATATTATTTCAGTACCGGCTTTTTTTTAATGATCGGTTTTCATCAGGGCATGGCACAAAAAGCAGACAGCGCCGCCCTGTTGAAAAACGTAACGGTCACCGCTGCCAAAAAGAAAAACCCGTTTACCAACATCATGCCGGTACAGATCCTGAACAGCGAAACACTTCAGCAGATCAATGCGCCTTCCATAGGCGATGCCGCCCGCTATTTTTCCGGCGTGCTCATTAAAGACTATGGCGGAACAGGAGGGTTCAAAAGCATTTCCGTGAGGGGCCTCGGCACTGCCAATACCGCCATCGTATATGACGGCGTGCCTGTATCCGATATCCGCACCGGGCAGATCGACCTGAGCAAATATTCCTCCACCTTTGTAGAAAGCCTGGAGCTGCTGCAGGCAAACATGCCCGGCAATACACTTCCTGCACGAACCTATGCTTCATCTTCCGTGCTCAGCATCAACACCCGCTCATTCAATATTGCTTCGCTTGAAAAAAAATACTGGCAGGCCGGCATAAGAGCTGGTTCTTTTAATTACTGGCAGCCCGCTGCAGGCATCGCCCTTCCATTCAAAAAAAACTGGCTGCTGGGCATGAATGCCGAAGCGCTGTATTCTGAAGGCAATTATCCCTATACCGTTAATAATGGAAATTTTTCCGAAAAGAAAAAAAGAAGCAATTCAGCCGTGCATTCTCTGCAGGGAGAGATCAACCTGCTGAAATTGTTTTCAGACAGCTCCACGTTGCAGGTGAAATCGGGCAATTACCATTCAAAAAGAGGATTGCCGGGAGCCGTTATCTTTTTCAACGATCATTCTGTGCAGAAGCAATGGGATGATGATTATTTCATGCAGGCCCGCTATAAAAAAAATATCCACGAACGAACCAGCCTGCTCTTTTCAGCAAAGTGGAGCTACGATCGCATTCGCTATGCCGATCCCGATTACCTGAACGGGCAGGGCGGCCTCGATAACCGGTATACCCAGAAAGAATTTTATTTCAGTGCGGCGGCCGGCCATGCTTTCGATAAGCACCTGCTGATTGCTGCGTCATCGGATGCTTCATTCGCAAAAATGGACGCTAACCTCAGCGGATTCGCCTATCCCTCGCGGCAGAATTACTGGAACAATATCGCCATCGATTACAGGATCGGACTATGGCAGCTCAACGGCTCCATGCTCCTGACCAGCATCGTGGATCATACCAGAACCGGATCGGCAACCGGCAATAAAACCAGGCTTACACCAACACTGGCACTGGGCTTTAAGCCTTCAGCAAGCAGCCCGTTCCTGCTCCGCGCTTTTTATAAGCGCATTTTCCGCATGCCCACTTTCGGCGATCTCTATTATGATTTCATCGGCAACACGGCATTACGCCCCGAGCTGAGCAGTCAGTACAATATCGGCATTACTTATTCAAAACGGGTTGCGAAGAACACACAGTTCAATATCAGCGCCGACGGATATTATAATCATGTAAAGGACAAGATTATTGCAGTTCCCAACCAGAATCTTTTTGTATGGACCATGCTCAATGTAGGCAAGGTGGATATCAGAGGCGTTGATGTTACCGCAGCAATCAACGGCAGCATTGCCGGCCAATGGAAATGGTTCACCCGTATGGCCTATACCTGGCAGCAGGCAAAGGACATGAGCAATCCATCGGGCTCCACGTATAAAAACAGGATACCCTATACGCCCGATCATTCCGGATCGGCGCTGTTCAATCTCGAATACCACGGCTTCACTGCCGGCTACGACATGCTCTTTTCCGGCAGCCGTTATACGCTTGGCGAAAACAACGCTTACAATAAACTGGGAGGATGGATCAGTCAGGATATATCCGTTTCGCGCGCATTCAGGTGGAATGCAGTGAACATGAATATCCGCGCAGAGCTCGATAACCTGGCCGATCAGCGCTATGAAGCGGTGCGCTATTATCCCATGCCCGGCCGCTCATTCAGGATCAGTATATTTTTTAACAATCTATAACCAAAACAATGAAAAAAACGGAATTTCTTTTATCGGCCCTCATCATCATGCTTTCGGTAAGCTCCTGCAAAAAAGACGATAAGCCGGCGCCCGATGTTCCCAAAGTAACCACAGGATTGTATGTGCTCAGCGAAGGCCTTTTCAATAACAACAATACCACGCTTACCTATTATAGCTTCAGCACCGGTTCGGCCACTACCGATTTTTTTGCCAATGCCAACGGAAGCGGGCTCGGCGACCTGGGCAACGATATCAAGATCTACGGCGGAAAATTATACATCGTGGTGAATGTATCCAGCTATGTTGAAGTGGCCGATGCGCTCACGGCAAAACATATTGCGCGGATAGATTTTAAAACATCCTCATCTGCGCCCAGGGAACCCCGTTATATTGTGGGATACAAAAACAAAGTGC
>CAYYZJ010000296.1:0-12649 GCA_964475615.1 uncultured Flavitalea sp.
CCCATGCTGGACGCCGCCCTGCTGTACCGGAATATCAGCAAGGAATTCCAGTCATTGTATTCGGATGCATTCACTGAAAATACCAGTCCCACTAACGAGCAGGGATTATATGCCGGTTTTTCATTCCGGCCTTTGGCCGGATGGAAGCTGAATTGTTTTTTCGATACATACCATTTTCCCTGGTTAAGATACCGTGCAGATGCGCCGGGTTATGGCCGCGACTATCTGGTTCAGTTGGTCTATCAACCTTCAAAAGAATGGAACCTGAGCATGCGGTTCGGCGACCAGGCAAAGCCGGTCAATGCAGCGGGCACTGATCTGGCCACGCATCAGCCCGTTTTGATTCCCCGGCAGGACTATCGTATGGATTTTTCGATGAATATAAACCGCGAGCTGTCCGTCAGAAGCCGCACGGCCATGGTATGGTACAACAGGCAGGCTGCCGAGGCCGAGCAGGGGTTTACTGCATTACTGGATCTTATATATCATCCGCATGCAAGGCCCTATTCCGGGAACCTGCGGCTGCAATACTTTGAAACCGGCGGTTATAATTCCAGGATCTATGTTTTTGAGCAGGATCTGATGTATAGCTATTCTGTCCCGGCCGTGTTCGACAAAGGAATGAGATATTATATTAATATACATGGAAAGCTGAATCGTCTGCTCCACTGGAAAAGCAGGAATGCGCTAAAAGCGGAAATCTGGCTGCGATGGGCGCAGACTATTTATTATGACAAAACAGTAATTGGAACCGGACTGGATGAAATAAAGGGAAACCAGTTACATGAAATAAAAATACAATTGATGACCTTCTGGTGAAGCAAAAAAATAATTTACGATCAAATTTCGATTTTAATTAATTTTTATTCTTTTAATATGAAGCTCTTTAAGTTAATGAAAAATCAAACTGACGCCAAGCATGAACTACTGAAACCGGCACATTTTAACTTTTTTTTGGTTGAAATTTAAAGTTCTTTTAATTTACGACCGTAAAACTAAAACTACTGACACATGAGGAAATTTTTATCACTGTTTACAGTGCTAATACTCATTTCTGTATTGGCATTTTCCCAAACTCAAGTCATTACCGGTAAAATTACAGATCAGCAGGGCCAGCCTGCTCCGTTTGCTTCTATCCGTATCAGGGGAAGCAAGGTAGGAACCAGCGCTGATGCTGAAGGCAATTTCAAGATTGCTGCCAAGAGAGGTGATGTGCTTGTAGTTTCGGCGGTAACGTTTACTCCTACTGAAATCAAGATTGGCTCGGAAACCGTATTGGCTGTGCAATTGGCAAAGGCCAGCAGCTCCATGGATGAAGTTATCGTAACTGCGGGTGGTATCAAATCAAAACGCAGGGAGATCGGTACTGCTACTACCGTTATCAAGGGAGATGCGGTTACAGCGGCTAAATCAACCACAATAGCCGGTGGTATACAGGGCAAGGTTGCCGGTCTTCAGATCAACAATACCAGCGGCGGCGTTAATCCCAACTACCGTTTAATCTTGCGCGGCCAGCGTTCTTTGACCGGGAATAACCAGGCTTTGTTGGTGCTTGACAATGTCATCGTTCCAAACTCTGTTTTAGGTAATCTTAACCCGGAAGATGTAGAGGATGTAACGATATTGAACGGAGCCGGCGCCGCGGCATTGTACGGATCGCAGGCATCGAACGGTGCTGTGATCGTTACTACAAAAAAAGGAAAAAAGGGAAGTGTGCTGGTGCGTGCTTCACAGACCGTAACTGCTGAAAGGGTGGCATTCTATCCCAAGCTTCAAACAGAATTCGGCAGCGGCGGAAGCGCTTATGGATATTATGATAACGGTGATCCGTATTTTGCCAATATGGAGAACCAATCATACGGCCCTCGTTACGACGGTACCAAAAGATCAATAGGATATCCGCTCGAAGACGGCAGCCAGGATTCCGCCATCTATCAAAATACCGATGAGAAAAAGAAATTCTGGCAAACCGGAATTACCAACCAGACCGATTTTTCCGTTACGTCCGGCGATGATAATTCCACATATTATTTGTCAGGCCAATATCTCACCGCAACGGGCACTACGCCGGGCGATAAATACAATCGTGCCAACGTAAGGATTAACGGTACCAAGAAAATAGGCAACCGGATACTGGCCACTTATTCCAGTTCGTATACCCAGAACCGTTATGATATTACCACGCAAACGGCAAGCATGTACAATAACCTGCTGAATATTCCTTCGTGGCTTCCTATCACCAAATACAAGAACTGGAGAACGGATAAATTTGCCAATCCCAACGGATATTATAATCCCTGGTATCAGAATCCTTATTTTACTGCCGACAATTATCGCACCAAGCAGAGAAATGATTATCTGACCGCCAATATTGAATTGAGGTATACTCCCATAGCAGGGCTTGATCTTGTAGCCAGGCAGGGTATTGCCACGAGGAACTATTCCAACAAAAACTCAGTTGGCGCTTTCGATTATACCGTTTATGCAACCAATATCAGCGGCAATTCTAAAACCGATATTTCCGCATCCGTCGCTGACGGAAGCGCGTACACTACAGAACTGCTCAGCGATCTGTTTGCCCAATACAAGCACAAGTTGGGCGGCGACTTCGACCTGAATATAATCGGCGGTATGCAATGGAGGCAGGATCAGGCAAAATATGTAAATGTATCGGCCAATGGTCTGGTGATTCCGGACCTCTACAATGTGAGCGCCGGGGTAGGTACGCCGGGTGCTACGGAAAGCAATTATCTGGCCCGTCAAATGGGATTATACGGCGATCTGCGCATAGGATATAAAGGATTCCTCTTCCTGCATGGAACCGGTCGTAACGACTGGGTGTCCATATTGCTTCCTAAGAACCGTTCCTTCTTCTATCCTTCAGTTGACCTGTCTTTTGTAGCCAGCGATGCCATCGGGGCTCTGAAACAGAGCCAGACCATCAGCTATCTTAAATTAAGAGGAGGCTGGTCGAAAGTAGGTCAGGTGAACCTGGGTAATACGAGCGATTTCGGTGCCTATTATTTATATCCCACTTACTACCAGGCATCGGGTTTCCCTTACGGAAGCCAGGCAGGGTATACAACCGGCGATGGACTGGTATCTACAAACCTGAAGCCTGAAATCACCAAGCAGTATGAAGTTGGTTTCGATTTGAATCTCATCAAAGACAGGGTGGTTTCTTCAGTAACCTGGTACAGCTCGAAAACAGACAATCAAACGGTAAACTCCTATGTTTCCAGCTCTACCGGTTATTCCCGCTTTTTGACCAATACCGGTCAAACGCAGAGCAACGGTCTGGAAGCAACCCTGCATATTACGCCCATAAGGACACGCGACCTGGAAGTGACTGTCGGCGGTAACTACACTTATCTCGATAACAAGGTAAATTCCATTAGCGTTGCTTTACCCAATCTCGCATTGGCCCAATACAGCGATAATGCCGGTTCTTATGCAGTAGCCGGGAAATCATTTCCTGTTATCATGGGGTATGATTATCTGAGAGACCCTGAAGGCCATGTGATCGTAGATGCCGTTACGGGTAATCCGCAGAAGGATGAAACCATCAAAATACTCGGCAACGGAACTCCCAAGAACCGTTTGGGCCTGGATGCATCCGTCAAGTTCAAAGGACTGCAGTTTTCCATCCTGTTCGAATACCGCGGCGGATATCAGGTATATAATTCAGGCGGCCCCACTTACGACTGGGCTGGCGTAAGCGTAAGAACAGTTGCCTACGACCGCAAGCGTTTTGTATTCCCCAATTCGGTGTATATGGATGGAAGCGGCAAATATGTTAAGAACACCAGCATACAAGTGCAGAACGGAAATGGGAATACCGGTTTTTGGACAGATGATGACCTGAACATGGGTATTACTTCAAACTATGTTACTTCAGGCGCTTTCTGGAAATTGAGAGAAGCTTCTATTTCCTATACGCTTCCTCAATCGGTATTGAAGAAAGGATTTCTCAAGAGTGCAACGCTGAGCGTTCAGGGACGCAACCTGTTTGTCTTCCTTTCCAAATACAATTATTATACTGATCCGGAATACAGCGATGCCGGCAACGACAGCAATGGTATCGGCCTGACCGGTTTGTCACAGACACCGCCATCCAGATTTTTCGGAGCTTCTCTTGCATTAACCTTTTAAAGAAACCGATAAAAAGAGAAAATACCCGATTTGAAAATCATTCTAAAATATCAACAGATGGAAAAAATAAAAATCATAGTTTTTGCGGGAATTATATTGTTGGCTGCATCCTGCAAAAAATATTTGGATATCAACAATAACCCCAATTCAGCGCTTTCAGCTACTCCGGAAGTGCTGCTGCCCCAGGCGATCACCGCTTCTGCGTCTACCCTGAGCACGTATAATAGTTATGGATCTCAGGTGGCCGGATTCATGGCCAATGCAGGTGGTTATGGCGGATTTGGTTCCGCTGTTACTTACAACTATAACAGCGGCGACAATACCGGCCTTTGGAATACCGCCTTTGATAATGCCGAGGATTATCAGCAGATCATTACGCAAACCGACAACAATCTGACCTATAGCTTTTTCAATGGCGTTGCACGCATCATGAGGGCTATGGATTTCCAATTGCTGACGGATGCCTATAATGATATTCCCTATATTCCCTCCGCATTGCAGGGGAACAATAATCTTACTCCTGCTTATACAAAAGCTGAAGATGTATATGTAAGCCTGGCAGACCAGCTCGATTCTGCCATTACCATCATCAATGAGGGTCAGGAAGATCTGGCGAATAATTCGAACAGTAACGTAAAAAGCCTTGGTGGGTCTGATGTAATGTTTAGCGGAAATATGGATTTATGGAAAAAATTGGCCAATACCCTTAAATTAAGGCTCATTGTTCGCGCTTCGGGTAAAGCTACGTTTAACAACCCGGAATTCGATGGTATAGGCTTTCTTGAAACAGACGCTATAATCAATCCCGGATATACCAGGGACAATGGCAAGCAAAACCCCCAATGGAATACCTGGGTTTACAGCTATACCGGATCGGCCGCCAACAGGGCCTGGATGGCTACTACCTGGGCGCTAAGCTGGTATAACGGAACCAAGCTGAATGACCCGAGAGGATATACCATTTATTACAGTTTTCCGGGCACAGGCTCCAACCAACTGGGATATGAAAACTACAGTGTGCCGAGCGCTCCTGGCGGAAGCAGTTGGTTTTCCGCTATAAACGAGGAAGCTAGTGCCACCGCTACTTCGGCCGGCAACAGCATCGGGGTGCTGAAAGGGCCTAATGCAGGCTTTCCCTGTCTCCTGGCAGCAGAAAGTTATTTTCTCCAGGCAGAAGCAAACCTGCGTGGATTGATCACGGGCGGCGATCCGGAAGATCTTTTTAACAAAGGGCTGCTGGCCTCGTTCACATATTTGTACCGCCTTCCGGATAATAAATCATTGTCTACCGATCCTTACTGGAATTCTCCTTCCGGCGATCTGCAGTATTATCTTGACCAGAATCCCGACAGTTATCTCGTGCATTATGATCTGGCCACAACGGATGAAGAAAGGCTTGAGGCCATTATCACGCAAAAATATATAGCGCTCAATTTCATAGCAGGGCATGAAGCGTGGAACGAGTACAGAAGAACACATTACCCTGCCGTTAGTGGTACCAGCGCTACTTCTACATTTGCTTCCCTGCAATCGGTAAGCACTCAACCGGACAGGCTGCCCACAAGGCTTTTGTATCCGACAACTGAAACATCGTACAATCCCAATAATGTACCTAAAAACATCAGCCCGTTCACATCATTTATTTTCTGGGCTAAGCAATAACATTAAATGAACAAAAAATTGAAATTAGTATGAAACAATCAGTAAAAATATTTATAGGTTTTGCAGCTCTATTGGGATTGAGTTCCTGCCTGAAGGAGGAGCCTTATTTCAAGGCTTCCGATTCAAACGCCGTAATAGAACTGGACAATACCAATTCCCCATCTTTTAATACATATCCTTTCTATTTCAGTGATCTTGGAGTGGTTTCCAACGGTGGCAGCGCCACTTTTAATATCAATTTGAGCTATTCGGGCCCGGGCTCTGCTCCGGAGGACATTACAGTGAATCTGGCACTTGACGAAGATGGGCTGGCAAAGTACAATGATGCCGAAGGTACCGACTATAGCATTCCTTCTGCAGATGTATTTCAGTTCCCTGCCACGGCCGTTATCAAAAAGGGAACTAAAGGCGTTCAGGTCAAAGCCACTGTTAACGTTAACGACAATTACAGTTTCGATGCAAGCTACGCACTGCCTATAAAGATCGCTTCTGTTTCTTCCGGTACTATAAGCGGAAATTTCGGAGAGGCTTTATATTCTTTTGCCGTGAGAAACAGTTATGATGGCGTTTATGATTTTAAAGGCTATATAACAAGAGGCGGGGATCCGGTATTGAGTGGAAATTTTCATGGATATGAAACCGATCTTTCTACAAGCGGAGCCTATTCAAATACATTTGCCCAGATCTGGTCCACAGGCAGCGGTGTTGCCGGTATAGATGGTTTGACACTGACCGTTGATCCTGCCACCAATAAGGTTACCTGCTGGAGCACAAGCAACCCGGCATTGGTGAACTGGGACTTATATGGCGACAATGGCAATCGGTATGACCCTCAAACAAGAACCTATTATGTTTCTTTTTATTGGGGAACAGGGCCGACCAACAGGTCTGCCATAGATACTTTAACTTATCTGAGGCCCAGGGACTGATTTATTTAAGAGAGAAAAGAATTATTTGAACAGGAAGCTTATTAAGCTTCCTGTTTTCTTTATGTTGATCTACGGCTGACCATTGCAGTATCTGATCAACCTGGCAACATCTTCCTGATTGTTCAGGTTGATCTTGTTGGATGCAATAAATATTTTGATGGAATCCGCTTTTGCAGGAAATATCTTGGCAATCTGATTTTCATTATTAGCCTTGTAAAAAGTATGCCCTCTCCGGAGCCAGTAGCGTTTCTGAAATTCCATTTCAAAATGCCCTTCATACCTACGTGTGAGATATACATCGGAAACATTATTGCTGATCCGGTTGTCATCCTGTCTTGAAGTGCCGTTATGATCCGTATTGGCAACGATGGGATGAGGCTTGCAGGTATAGCTGATCAGGAACGCTATGGGAGTGGAGGTGATAACCTCATAAAACTTATCTTCTGCGGGAATGAATTTCCTGTCTCCGATGTACACTGTATCTATATTATCCAAACCGGTCAGGATCATATACTGGTCATTTTGCCTGAACACGATGCTCTGGTCATTGGCATCATAGTTCAGGCTGGCCGGTTGAATGGCGCCGGTTTTCAGCAGCACCGATCCATCCATAAAATGTTCGAGAAGATAAGTAGCCGGTTGGGTGCTGGAAGAGGCTGGCTGTCCATACTGGTAAAGAGGGAACAAGGCAAGCAGGTATAAAATGGCTTTTCTCATGTTGACCGGGATTTAATGATGATGAAAATTTTAAATGAAAGCTGTATAAACAAAATAAGGGTAAATACTTAGATTAATGCAATGGATTTCGGGATTTTTTTAAATAAAATTAAACGAAAATACAGATGGCAATTTTTTTGCATTCAATAAGTTATGCATGATGTAATATAATATCTTCTCTTACCCTATATGCTGATGTTGGTGATTTTGCAGCATTTCCCAAAATTGTTTTGTCTTCATCTAAAAAAGGGTAAACTTTTAACATTTTTTTTGTAAAAATTAAAAGTTCCTATATTTACGGCTTCTATAAAATCAAAACTCAAGTCACATGAGAAAATTTCTAACACTGTTTGCAGTGCTGGTATTATGCTCTTTACTGGCATTCCCGCAAACCAAGCTGGTTACCGGAAAGGTAACCGATCAGCAAGGGCAGCCTGTTCCCTTTGCTTCGATCAGGGTTAAAGGCAGTAAACAGGGCGTAAGTGCAGATGCGGACGGTAACTTCAGTATCCGCGTTAATCCTTCAGAAACATTGATTATTAGTGGAACCGGTATTACGCAACAGGAAGTTGCAGTAGGCGGCTCATCTTTTTTAAATGTGCAGGTGCAGCGCCAGAGCACCAGCATGACGGAAGTAGTAGTAACGGCATTGGGTATCCGCAGAAGCAGGAACCAGCTTCCATATTCGGTGCAGCAGGTTGCAGGCGATGATGTAAGCAAGCAAAGGACAGGCAATTTCGTAGCCAACCTGGAAGGAAAAGTTGCCGGGCTCCAGATCAACCAAGCTAATACATTGGGAGGATCGACCAATGTTATCCTGAGAGGATATAAATCTATATTAAGCGATAACCAGCCTCTATTCGTGATCGATGGGGTTCCTTTTGATAATCAGAACACCAATGATGTGAATCAAACGACTGGTCGCGGGGGTTTCGATTATGGAAGTGCCGCTGCGGATATCAACCCCGATGATATTGAATCCATCAGTGTGCTCAAAGGAGCTGCAGCCAGCGCTCTTTATGGTCAGAGAGGATTTAACGGGGTTATCCTAATCACTACAAAAAAAGGCAGCAGCCGTGGATTAGGCATCACCGTTAATGCCGGTGTTACCACAGGCGCCATTGACAAAAGTACGTTTACAAAATATCAGAAACAATATGGGGCCAACTACGGATCAGCCATTGGCTATGGTTCGCCGGATGGCAACTTCCTTTATTTCGATGTAAATGGAGACGGCACACCCGACCTGGTTACTCCTACCACCGAGGACGCTTCCTGGGGCGCTAAATTCGATCCCAACCTGCTCGTTTATCAATGGGATGCTTTTGATAAAACTTCTCCTTATTATCATAAAGCCAGGCCATGGGTCGCAGCAGCTAATGACCCCACTACTTTCTTCACCAAACCTTTCTCGTATAATACCAGCGCATTAATACAGGGAGGCAATGAAAGACAAACATTCAGCCTGGGTTATACCAGAAACGATGACAAAGGTATTTTGCCGAACAGCCATATCACAAAAGACTTGGCTAATCTTGCGGCTACATTCAAAATCACAGATCGTTTGAATGTCTCCGGGTCGCTGAATTATTCCAAGATAACAGGTCAAGGAAGATACGGAACCGGTTATGATCCGAGCAATCCTGCCACCAATTTTAGACAATGGTGGGAAACCAATGTGGATATCAAGGAACTCAAGGATGCCTATTTCCGCACTCGCCAGAACACTACCTGGAACTGGTCGGATCCAAGCGATGAAGTAAACGGCTTAGTTCCCATTTACTGGAACAATCCGTATTTTGATCGCTATGAAAATTATGAGACCGACGGCCGTAACCGGTATTTCGGCAATATGACGGTTAATTATAAGTTGACGAACTGGCTGAACGTTATGGGTCGCGTTGCACTTGATCACTATGATGAACTGCAGGAACAGCGTTATGCAGTCGGAAGCATAGGCACTTCCTATTACTCCCGTTATAATCATACCTTTAACGAGACCAATTTTGATCTGTTGTTTAATGTAGACAAGGACATAACCCCGGACATTAATTTCAAAGCTTTGCTGGGAGGCAATATCCGCAAAAACAAAAACGAAAGTATTTATGCTGTCACCAATGGCGGCTTGATCATTCCCGGCCTTTATTCTTTATCGAATTCAGTAAGTACGCCTGCCGCACCCGTGGAGGCCTATCGGCCGCAAGAAGTAGACGGTGTATTTGCCGGAGCTACGTTTACTTACCGGAAAATGTTAAGCCTCGATGGAACCATCAGAAGGGATCAGTCGTCTACTTTGCCTAAAGGAAATAATGTTTATTATTATCCTGCAGTATCGGCAAGCTTTATTTTCTCTGAATTGATGAAAGATCAAAGTTGGCTGACTTACGGTAAAATACGAGCCAACTATGCTACAGTTGGCCATGATGCACCTCCTTTCAGTACTAAGGATACTTACACAATCGGTACTCCGATTAATGGACAGGCCGTGGCCTACCCGAGTACTGCCAAGAATAATCAGGAGCTGGTTCCCGAAAAAAATGAAAGCTATGAGTTTGGACTGGAAGCAAGCTTCCTGAAAAACCGAATAGGTTTTGACCTTACATACTATCATGCACGCACCTACAATCAGATTGATCTGGTGCAGATTTCCAATTCAACCGGATATTCCAGCAAGTATTTGAATGCCGGAACCGTGCAGAACAAGGGTGTTGAATTATCCGTTAACGGTTCCCCTGTTAAAACACAGGATTTTTCATGGGACATTACCGTTAATTTCACCAAGAACATAAACAAGGTAGTTTCCCTTTTCGATACTGCTAAAAACATCCAACTGGCATCATTTCAGGGCGGTGTCAGCCTGAATGCAACTGTCGGCCGGCCTTATGGAGAGATCAGAGGTACAGATTTTGTTTATACAGATGGACAGAGAACAGTTAAATCAAACGGATACTATCAGGTCACAGGTACTTCCAATAACGTGATCGGAAACGCCAATCCCAACTGGCTCGGTTCTATTTCCAATACTTTCAGATATAAAAACTTTTCACTTGGGTTCCTGATCGACGCCCGCAAGGGAGGCGATATTTTCTCGCTGGATATGTATTATGGACTGGCAACAGGACTGTATCCTGAAACCGCCGGCAAGAATGATCTTGGTAACCCGGTCAGGAATTCCATTGCAGACGGAGGCGGCATTATCTTTCCAGGTGTAACTTCAGATGGAAAAGTAAATACAACAAGAGTAGATATCAGCAGTCTTTTCGGAGCGTACGGATATTACCGCAATCCGGCAAAGGCTTTTGTATACGACGGCAGCTTTGTTAAATTGAGAGAAGCCAGCCTTACCTATTCCCTTCCGGCCTCGCTCATTAGTAAAATGGCTCCTTTCAAGGGAATCGATATTTCTGTTATCGGCAGGAATTTGTGGATCATTCACAAAAATCTGCCTTACTCTGATCCGGAAGAAATCATCAGTTCCGGCAATTATGCTCTTGGCTATCAGGGTGGCGCTTATCCTGTTGCAAGAACCCTTGCCTTCAATGTTAAATTCAAATTTTAATCATAACATTTATGAAGAAAATTAATATAATTGTTTGTTCAGTCCTGCTATTGGCGGGTTGTACAAAACATCTTACTGACTTGAATAATGATCCGAAACATCCGCCGGTGGTTCCGTCTTATTCCCTGTTCACCCGTGCCGAGCTCAGCTTTTCCAACGTAATGAGCAATACCAATGTGAACTCTAATATTTTCAGGTTGATAGAGCAACAATGGCAGGAAGTTACTTATACAGACGAAAGCAATTATGACCTAGGCACAAGAACCATTCCGGATAACTGGTGGAACGAACTGTATGCTGCCAATACCGATTTTTCGGGATATACCATAACAGGAGTGCTGAGTGGATTCAATCAGGCAAGAATTGCAGCACGTACCGATGTGGCTGATGCAGGAGCATTAAAAAATGATACTGCCATGATTGATATCCTGGAAGTGTATGCATATTATGTGCTGACAACAACATTCGGAAATATTCCTTACAGCGAATCACTCGATCCGGATAATCCCTTTCCCAAATATGATGATGCAGCCACCATTATCAATGACCTGATATCGAGGCTGGATGCAGATATGGCTGCTTTGGATGAAGGAGCAGGATCTTTTGGAAATGCCGACATCATCTATAGCGGAGATATAAGCAAATGGAAAAAATTTGCCAACTCCCTCAAGCTGAAAATTGGAATATTGCTTTCCGATTCGGATCCTGCTAAAGCCAAATCAACGGTTGAAGCAGCGGCAGCGGCTGATCTGATATCTTCCAATGATGATAATGCTCTTTTTCCTTATCAGAGTTCCACACCGAATACCAATCCGGTTTGGGTAGATATAGTGCAGAGCGGAAGAAAGGATTTCGTAGCCAATAACACTATATTAGGCTACATGAAGCCCAATAATGATCCCAGGCTTCCTTATTATTTTACTGTGGATGCTAATGGCGGTTATTCAGGAGGCGATCCGGGTGCAGGAAGCTCTTTCCCATTGCTTTCCAAGCCAGGAGGGCTGTTATTCGAGCTCACTGGCGACAAAACCGATGTTGGACAAGTTGCATATCCTACTTTCCCGGGCGATCTGCTCGACTATGCTGAAGTTGAATTCTATCTCGCAGAAGCGGCAGCAAGAGGATTTTCTGTGCCCGGTACTGTAGAAGAGCATTATAACAATGCCATTACAGCCTCAATCAAATTCTGGGGAGGTTCAGATCTGGATGCAGCCACTTATCTTGCGTTACCTTCAGTAAACTATGCTACTGCAGCAGGTACATGGCAGCAAAAAATCGGAATACAGGCCTGGCTAGCATTTTATAACAGGGGCTTCGATGCGTGGACAGAACAAAGAAGGCTGGATTATCCGGTACTGCCGGCTCCTGAAAACGCGCTATCTGATTTCCCGGTACGCTACACCTATCCAACAAAAGAAGAGAACATAAACGAACCAAACTACAAAGCCGCTTCCGACGCCATTGGCGGAGATGATGTGGCTACCAAACTCTTCTTCGATAAATTTTAAAATCTTCATTTTTTGTTTTTGATCCAAAAGAGGCTGTCTCAAAAGAGATAGTCTCTTTTGTTTTATGGAAGTTTTTACGGGGATATTTTAGAAGGGTTAGTTTTGGGAGAGCAGGGTGATTT
>CAYYZJ010000297.1:0-3227 GCA_964475615.1 uncultured Flavitalea sp.
CCAGGCTGCAGAACAATCTCTATTATGTTTCGCCTGCTGTATTATATAAGGCCTCTAACTGGGATCTGCACGTGGAGCTTACTCCTTCCTGGGACAGGAAAGAATTTCACCTGCTGCCCAATCTGCTTGCCGACGTTACGACCAACGATAAGATGTTCACCCTGCAACTGGGGTGGATAGGCTATTATGAAAAGGGAAGCTACCAGCGTTATGCTTCCATCAATCCCTGGCTCCACCAGCCCGATACTTTACGGAATACGCGCATACAGGAATTCTTTGTCGGGGTAAAAGGATCGCTCAGCAATCATATCAGCTATGCCGTAAAAACCGGTTTCCTCGAATATCACAACATGCCGCTCTTCGTGAACGACAGCTCCATCGGCTATAAATCCTTTGCCATCCGCAACGAGAGTTTTATGCGGGCATTGCAGGTGCATGGGGAGATCACCTACACCGTGGGTGAGCAGTTCAGCGCAACAGCAGCGCTTAACCTGATCCGTTATGCCAACCTGAGGGATGAAGACAAGGCCTGGGGGCTGCTGCCTAGGGAGCTTACTACCACCATAAGATGGCAGCCGCTGAAAGATCTCTGGCTCAAGGCCGATCTCTGGGCCTTCGATGGCGCCCCCTGGCGCGATTACGAGGGAAACCATCATAACGCCGGCGGTGCAGTAGACCTGAATGCCGGCATCGAATTCCGAATCCTGAAACAATTAAACCTCTGGCTCCAGATGAACAATATTTTCAACAAAAAATACGAACGCTGGCACCAGTACCCGGTATACGGCTTCAATATCCTGGGAGGAGTGATATTTTCGTTCGGGGGGAAGTGAGCGGAGCGGGATGCGAGATACGGGATGCGGGATACGAGATACGGGATGCGAGATATAGATTTTTGTTGATTCTGGCGCTATCCCATATCTGACATCTCATATCTCATATCCCGTATCTCGCATCCCGCATCCATTTTTAATTCTCCCCAAAATTCCGTTCTTTCGCAGTGTAAACAAGGATAACCATGTTTGACGTATTGAACAGTTATTTGTTCCAGCATAAGAACATCAGCATACCCGGACTGGGAACCATTTACCTGGAATCCCTTCCGGCAAGCATGGATACCAGCACCAAGAACATGCTGCCGCCCTTGTATTATTTCCGTTTCGATAAATATTTCGATGCGCCCGATCGCGAATTTTTTTCCTATCTCGCCACCCATCAGAATATCCCCGATTATGAAGCGCTCCGCCTCTACAGCGAATTTTCTTTTGTGCTGCGCGAAAAAATAAACCGCGAGGAAAGTGTGAGCTGGGAAGGAGTAGGGGAGCTGAAGAAAAATGCCGAAGGAAATATCGTGTTTGAATCTACCCTGGGAACTCCTTTTTTCCTGCAGCCCGTTCCGGCCCGCAAGGTAGTGCGGCCCGACGCCAAGCATACCCTGCTCGTGGGCGATACGGAGCGGACCAATGTAGAGATGAATGAATGGCTGCAGCAGGAAACAGAGCCGCGCAAAAAAAGTTTATGGTGGGTCTATCCCCTGATCATAGCCGCCATTGCCCTGATCGCCTTATTGTTTCATTTTTCTTCACATGGATGGCGCCTCGAATCGGCAGGCAACCAGCAACCGCTGCAGGTGGAAAAATAGAGGGATACGCTCATGGATTTTTCTTCAATACAATTTACTGTCTGCCCCGTTTGCCGCTCTGCGCGCATCGCTTTTGCGCTGGAAGCTGCCGATCATACCGTTTCACACCGGTCATTTGAAATATGGGAATGTGCGGATTGCAGCCTGCGATTCACGCAGCATGCGCCGGATGCGGCTTCCATAGGTGCGTTTTATCAGTCCGAAAACTATATTTCCCACAGCAATACCAGCCGGGGCCTGATCAACCGGCTCTATCACTTCGTACGCAAACAAACGTTGATGGGCAAACGCCGTTTGATCGGCAGCGTCACCGGATTGCAAAAAGGCCGGCTGCTGGATATCGGCGCAGGAACAGGTGCATTTGTGCAATACATGGAAAGCCACGGATGGCAGACCACCGGGCTGGAGCCGGATGCAGGCGCCAGGCAGCGCGCACTGGAAGCGCATCGGGCAACATTGCTTCCCATGGAAGCATTCATGCAGCTTGAAGCCGGTTCCTTCGACGCCATCACCCTCTGGCATGTGCTGGAGCATGTGCACGACCTGCATGATTATATAGAGCAGTTGAAAAAAATACTCAACCCTTCCGGCAGGATATTCATTGCCGTTCCCAACTATACTTCGTATGATGCTGCTGTTTATAAATCTTATTGGGCCGCTTATGACGTACCACGCCATCTCTATCATTTTTCCCCTGCATCGATGAAACGCCTGCTGCAGCAGCATGCCCTGCAACTGCATGCCATCAGGCCCATGTGGTATGATGCATTTTATATCAGCATGCTCAGTGAAAAATACAGCAGCGGCAGGAGCAATATCATCGGCAGTGTGTTTACCGGCGCTGTTTCCGATCTGAAGGCGCTGTTCAGCCGCGAGTGCTGCAGCTCGCTGATCTATGTGGCAGGCAAGTAAGGATCAGTTGAATTTTATTTCGTAGATATTCGGCCACTGCTTACCGGTTACATAAATTTTTTTGGTCGCCGAATCGTAGGCAATGCCGTTCATATACTCGGCATCGGGATATTTATTGACGGCCTCCTGCTTCAGCTTGCCGAGATCGGCCCGCGCTACCACTTTTCCGCTGGAAGGATCGATCTTGATGATATAATTGGTTTCGTAAATATTGGCATAGATATATCCGTCGATATATTCCAGCTCATTGATATTGCCCACCGGGCCGTTATTGTCGGTAACGCCCAGTATCCTGATCAGCTTCAGATCGTCGGGACTATGATAATTGAGATTGCTGCTGCCGTCGCTCCTGATCAGATAAGTGCCGTCCGTAGTCATTCCCCAACCGTCTGAATTGAGGGAATATTCGCCCAGCTTTTTGAATGTTTTGGCGTCATACACAAAGCATACCCTGGTTTCCAGGGTCAGTTCATACACTTTGCCGTTGAGAAAAGTGATCCCTTCGCCGAAATATTTTTTATTGTCGAGATGCACTTTGGCGTTGATCTTTCCGGTCTTCAGGTCAACCGTGCCGAACAGGGATTGAGAGTTGGGAAAATTGTCTGTATGGCCAGTGCTTTCATATAATTGTCCGTCGTGCACCAGCAATCCTTCGGTATAGGCAATGGTATCG
>CAYYZJ010000298.1:0-6505 GCA_964475615.1 uncultured Flavitalea sp.
GTCGGTCTACCTTTATCCCTCGATATGTTTTTTTGAAGGAACGGAAATCAGCCTGGGCAGGGGAACAGACAAACCCTTTCAGCAATTCGGCCATCCTTCATTTCCTTCAAACGGATACTCTTTCACTCCCCGCAGCGTGGAAGGAGCAAAGAATCCTCCCCTGCTGAACCAGACCTGCTATGGCTTTGATCTGAGCAAAACAGATGTCATAAAAGAGATGAATGGACAATTGCAATTGAAATGGCTGCTCCAGGCTTACCGGCTTTATCCGGATAAAGCGCATTTTTTTCTTGCCAGTAATTATTTCAATAAACTGGCAGGAACGGATTTGCTGATGCAACAGATCAAGGATGGGAAAACAGAAACGGAGATCAGGAAAAGCTGGGAGCCCGGTTTGAGCAATTTTAAAAAAATAAGAAAGCAATACCTGCTTTACCCGGATTTTGAATAGTGTATGGAAAAATCATTTTCAGACCTCAGGATCATTTTTATGGGCACGCCCGAATTTGCCCTGGCCTCGCTGGAAGCCTTGCTGGATGCGGGATGCCATATCGTTGCCGTGGTCACTGCGCCGGATAAGCCGGCGGGCCGGGGACTGAAGCTGAAAGAAAGCGCCGTCAAGGAATATGCTTTGAAAAAAGGGCTTGCGGTGCTGCAGCCGGAAAAACTAAAAAGCCCTGATTTTTTAGCGCAACTGAAATCGCTGCAGGCGGACCTGCAGGTAGTAGTGGCCTTTCGCATGCTGCCGGAACAGGTGTGGAACATGCCGCCCATGGGCACCATCAACCTGCATGGCTCGCTGCTTCCGCAATACCGGGGTGCAGCGCCGATCAACTGGGCAGTGATCAATGGAGAAAAAGAAACCGGAGTAACCACATTCAAACTCCAGCATGCCATCGACACCGGCAATATCCTGTTGCAGGAAAGCTTTCCGATCGGGGAAAATGAAACCGCCGGCGAAGTGCACGACCGCATGAAATCGATCGGGGCCGCACTGCTGGTGAAAACCATTAAAGGACTGGCCGATGGCTCGCTGAAAGAAATCCCGCAACCGGATATTCCGCCGCATTTATTAAAACACGCCCCGAAAATTTCCGGCGATACCGGCAGGATCAACTGGCAGGAGCCTGTTGCCGATATTCATAATCTGATCCGCGGACTTTCTCCTTTTCCCGGCGCCTTCACGCACTTCGATGGCAAGCTGCTGAAGATCCTCAGGGCGCATAAGGAAATGCACACGCCGGTCATTGAACCCGGGCAGTATGAAACAGATAAAAAGCATTTCTTGAAATTCGCCTGCGCCGACGGCTACATTTCGATCGATGAGCTTCAACTGGAAGGAAAAAAGAAAATGAGCATAATGGATTTTTTGAGGGGATACCGGTTTTAATGTGCGAATGGCTAATGTGCGGATTTGCGAATGCTTAATGCGGGAATGCATCACAACGATCGGCCTCCCTCATTCGCACATAGCCATTCGCACATCCGCACATTTATAGATTCACTTTCCCTTTCAGCCTGATCTCTTTCGAGGAACTGCCTACCAGTATGTCGAAAACACCGGGCTCGAGTATCCATCTTCCTTCCCTGTCGTAATAATACTGAAAGGCATCCTGCCTTAGGGTGATGGTCACACGCTTTTCCTGCCCGGGAGCAAGAAATATTTTTTTGAATCCTTTCAGTTCTTTTTCAGGCCTGGGCAGCGTTGATTTTTCCTGCCTTACATAAACCTGTGCTGTTTCCGCTCCGGCGCGCCTGCCGGTGTTCCTGATGCTGAAGCTCACGATGGCTTTATGATTGGCGCTTTGCAGCCTGAGATCATCGTATTCGAAATTGCTGTAAGAAAGACCATAACCGAAAGCAAACTGCGGCTCTACATGATAAGTATCGTAATAGCGATATCCTACATAGATATCGTCTTTATAGTTTACAGTGGTTCCGTTGCCCGGATATTCGCCCAGCTTGTGTGCGCCGCAGTCCTCCAGTCTTTTCGGCCATGACATGGGCAGCTTTCCTGAAGGGTTCACTTCTCCGAAAATAATTTTAGCCAATGCATTGCCGCCTTCCATGCCGGGGTACCATGCCTGGATGATGCCCCTGGCCTGGTCGACCCAGGCGCTCAGGTCCACAGGGCCTCCGCCGATCAGCACCACAATGGTTCTGGGATTGGCCCTGAGCACGGCTTTGATGAGCTCGTCCTGCCCGAAAGGCATTTTCATATCGGGCTTGTCCACGCTTTCGGCGTCATAGGCATTATCGTCCCATTTCGCATAATCATAACCGTGCGTCCAGCCGCCTACCACAATGGCGATATCCGCTTTGGATGCAGCATCGGCAGCTTCGCCGATCATCGTTGCGTCGGCCTGCGCTCCTCTTTCAATTTTATAACCCTGGTTGTAGGTGATGCTGATGGCATTGCCGGCTGCATTTTTCAATCCCTGGAGCGGAGCGATCTCATAAAACGCTTTTACCTGCGAGCTACCTCCGCCCATGGATTGCGGTCTCGTTGCATTATAACCGATCACGGCAATGCGCTTGATCTTCGATTTACTGAGCGGCAGGATATGATCTTCATTTTTCAACAACACGATCCCTTCTTCAGCCACCTTCAATGCGGTTTGCTGATGGGCCGGCGTATTGTACGATCCTTTTTTGCGCTGATGATCCATGATATGCGTTCTGAACATCACGCGCAGTATCCTTCTTACTTTTTCATCGATGAGCGATTCGGGAACCTTTCCGCTTTTCACCAATGCAATCACCGTATCGCCCATAAAGAATTTATGATAGTCGGGGTTGGGCAGCATGCCGAGATCGGTGCCCATTTCCAGGTCGGTTCCGTTTTTCAATGCTTCTTCGGTGGAATGCACGGCGCCCCAGTCGCTGATGACAATGCCGTCGAACTTCCATTCGCCCTTCAGGATCTTGTTGATGAGATAATCATTGTGCGTGCACCATTGTCCGCGGAATTTATTATACGCTCCCATCAACGTATTCACATGCGCTTCCATGACAGCAGCCCTGAAACCGGGCAGATAAATTTCGCGGAGCGCTCTTTCGCTCATTTGCACGTCGATGGAGTTGCGAAGCGTTTCCTGGTTATTGGCCGCAAAATGTTTTACGCAGGCAGATATTCCCTGCGACTGCACCCCGCGGATATACCCCACTGCCATCCTGGAAACGAGATAAGGGTCTTCGCTCAGGTATTCAAAATTCCTTCCGTTCAGCGGAGTACGGATAATATTGATGCCGGGCCCGAGTATCACGTCCTTGCCCCGGAAATTGGCTTCGCTGCCCAATACGGCGCCGAAAGCATAACCGAGCCTGGGATTCCAGGTGGCAGCGAGGCAAACACCGGTAGGCAGATAGGTTCCCGAATCGAGCGTTTTTTCCGTTGGCACCCAATAGCGTCCCTGCTCAGGTCTTACGCCATGCGGCCCGTCGCTCATGGTCAATTCGGGTATGCCTAACCGTTGTACGCTTCCCGAGGTGAAAGCCGAGCCGGCATGGATCATCGCCACTTTTTCTTCCAGGGTCATTTTTTTGATCAGCCCTTCTATCTTCAGCTCAACGGCAGTATTTTCCTGCGCACGCAAAGGCATCATACCAAAAACAAACAATATAATGTATATGAATCGGACGAGCCGTAATTTATTTTTCATGCGGGAAAAAATTGTGATGAGCCCTGCAAAATTAAATATTCCACCAATACGTAAACTTTAGTACAATGGCCCGGTTCCTGACCGATAAGGGAGCGGGATAATAATTGTCGGTATATACCAGAAAAAGATCCGATGCCGGCTTGTACCGCCATTGAAAACGGGTATTCAGGTTGATGTTCTTACCCTGCTCGTTATACTGCAGAAAAGTGGTAAAAAATAACTTGTTCGTCAACGTTAGGTCGATGCGCGGGCCGATGAGCCAGAAGCCGGTGTTTCCCCAGGGCTCGGGCAGGAGCAGGTCGTTATAGCTGATGCCGAGCAGGATGCTGACATAAGGTTGAAAGCGGTAACCGAGATTGCCGGTAACCGTCCATTTCCTCCCATCCGCATAATAACCGCCGTAACGCACCGAAAAGCCATAGGTGAACAGGCTTTGCGGCTTGGATAAAACATCGATCCCTGCCGTATTCCAGCGATGCCTGGTTCCGGCAGCCAGGGAATCCTTTCCTGAATTGGTAGGATCGAAAGGCTGAAGCAGCTCCACATAATCGTGAATGCCGGAAAACGTGACCGTGCTCCTGTCGCGGAACGTGATCAGATAGGAAAGAATGGTCTCATTATCCGTTTGATGAAAGGAAGTATTGAAATAATAAGTGCTGTTGAGCTGCGGGCCATGACTAAGCACAGGCCCTGCTTTCGGAAAAAAATTATAATAAACCTGCGGGTTGAGCTTGATATAATCATTGCGCGGCACATAGCCTACTTCGGCATTATAATTCCTGCCCACATATTCATATTGAAAAAGAAAATTCCAGCGGCGGCTGGCATAAAGCAGGTTGCCGGCCTGCACCCAGTCCTGCCCTTTTTTACCGGGACTGAAAGATTTCAACACAAGCAGCTTACCCGTAACCAGATTGTTCGATGAAGCGAGATTATATTCCAGTCCGATATTCCGGTTGTAAGTTGAATACATGGCTTTCGAAGAATCGAGGGTCGGCGCTCCGTTCACGGATTGTTTGTTGATGAAGATGATGCCGATATTGGAGCGTGCAAATACCTTTCGCTGCAGGGCGATCATGGAATAGTTCTGTCCGGGCAATGCCGATGAATCCACGCGGCCCGTTTGCATGTCCATGACGCCGAGCCGCCAGTTCTTATCCAGCTTTCCGCTCAGCCTGGCGCCGAAACGAATGGGTGCATCCAGCCCGATGCGGCGGGAGAAAAAAGGACGGATGGTTGGATAACCGAAATTATTGAACTGGTCTCCATTCTCCAGGAAGAACTGCCGCTTTTCGGGAAAGAAAAGTTCAAATCGGCTGAGGTTGATGACCTGCTGGTCTACATCTACCTGCGAAAAATCGGGATTAACAGTGAGGTCGAGGTTTAATGACGAGCTGATCCCGATCTTGGCATCGCCGCCGATCTCATGACGGAAGCTGGCGGAAGTTTTATTTTCATAATCTTTAGCAACTCCTCCGAGCACATAAGGGATAACCGAAATATTAGCTCCCGGCTCCGGCGGCGGCTGATCCCAGACCAATGTGCCGGTATAAGCAAGAGAAGCTGTGGGGAATTGCCTTGGAACCGGCGCCCAGCTTGATTTCTCCCTTGCCTTGAGATCGTTCCTGCTGAAGTTGATACCCCATTCGGTGATCCCTTTTTTATACCGGATCGTCTTGAACGGAATGGCTGCTTCAAATATCCATTTATCGTCATAATTTTTTACAACGGATATCCATTTATTGTCCCAGCTCAGGTCTACTTTTCCGCCTTCATACATGGTGCCGTCCCATTGTGCGCCGGCTGCATTGGCGCCGAAGGAAAAGCCATTGGTCTGGTCGTCGAAAGGATCCATGAACAGGAGGAAATTATCATTCTTCAAAAAAGCAAAATCGCGCTTCAGCGATTCCACCATATAAGGGCCTTTGAGCAGATTATAACAGATGGCGATGAGATAAAGGTTCTGCCGGTCGTAGGTCATCCGCACTTCTGTTTTCACTTCCGCGCGACTGGTATCCATGGGAAGCACCATAAAAAAACCGGAAGCCGGTTCGGCATCGAGCCAGGCCTGCTCATCCATGATGCCATCGATATGAATTACGGAGGAAGCCTGTTTGATATGCAGTTGATAAGACCAGTTCTTTTTCTGGGCAAAAGCAGGAAGGGTCGATAGACAGCAAAATAAAATGGCCGGGTAAATTTTCACGAATGATGGGATCAGCGATGAGCACTAAAATTAACAAAAAAATCCGCATTACCATCCTTCCTGCAAACCCTGTTTCAATGCCCGATGGTATTTGCGCAGGTCGAAGGAATAGAGAAAAGGCGATTTGTGCGCTCCACCTTTGCGTGTTTCGCCGAGATGTTTGAGTATGCCATAGCCCAGCATCCTGCGCTGGAAATTGCGGCGGTCGAGCTTTTTATCGAGAATGGTTTCATAGAGCCGCTGTAGTTCGGGCATGGTGAATTTTTTGGGAAGCAGGTTGTACCCGATGGGCTGGTTATTAAGCTGCAGGCGCAGGGTTTCCAGTCCGGTTTTCAGAATAAACTGATGATCGAGGATGAGTTCAGGAACCTGGTGCAGATCCCACCAGGTGCAGGCATCGGAAAGGGAATCGGGCTGGGGATTTACATGCGAAAACTCAACCAAGGCATAATAGCCCACGGTAATGAAGCGCTGAAGCAGGAAATTATTTTTAGTGGGCCTGATGCGTTCGCGCTCAAAAATCCGGAGCTGCAGCTTCCGCTCCGACCGTGCGGGATCGCCGAAAACCTGGAATTGTTTAAGGAATATCTGATCCAGTCCGGTTCTTTCTTTCAGCACCCTGGTGGCTGCCTGTTCT
>CAYYZJ010000299.1:0-7116 GCA_964475615.1 uncultured Flavitalea sp.
AGTACAGCCATTCCATCCGGATCAAGGTTTCGAATAGGGTTGTCTTCGGCATAATTATACGGGCTGAACCTACGGCTGACCTCAGTCAAAGGATCAATCGTATGCCAAACACCTAATTGCGGATCAAGCATCCGTGCACCATAATCGTATTCTTCAAGACCACTACCATCCGAAAATTCCTCGTTTTGGAGTTCCTTACTATTGTATTCATATTTATTATCCGTATAATTCATCCCTTTCAACGCTTTATCGCTGATTCCGTGCATTGCAAGCCCATATGGATAATAATTAGATTCTTCTTTTATCGGGATCAACCTTTTTGCCTGGTTCCCGCAAAAAAATCCGGGACTGTTCAAAGAGCTTCCTGCTGAAGATAATGGATTTTGTTCAGTTGAACCTTGCAATGGAGAAAAAATCAGTTAGGTGGGTTTTCAGCCTGGACAGTCGGGCGTTTTAGCAGGATAAACAGGCAGTCCGTAACGATAAAAAGCTCCTTCCGGCCAAAACCGGAAGGAGCGTAAACAGGCAGACGCCTGTTGCTATTTGTTGTTAATCTTCTTCGCCCTGGCGGCGGAAGCCGATGCGGGGCCGGGGTTCTATAGGTGGATTTAACAGCTCTTTTAATGCTTCGAAGATCATTTGTATGTCGTCTTCATGCGTATTCATTCGGGCATCCTGTTTAAGCAGTTGTTTCTCTACCTGCTCCAGTTTCACTAAAATATCTTTATGTGTCAACAGCATCTCCCGCATCTTGGTAAATACCCGTATGATCTGGATATTTACTTCAATGGCCGTTTGACTGTTTAAGACGCTGGATAACATAGCTACGCCTTGCTCGGTAAAAGCCAATGGCGGCTTACGGAGACCTAACTTCTCTCTATTGGATATCACAATTTGTGATTTCCAATCGGCCAGTTCCTCTGACGTCAACTGGAACATAAAGTCATCGGGGAACCTCTTTTCATTACGCCTGACAGCCTGGTTCAGCACCCTGGTTTCTACTCCATACAGTTCTGCCAGATCACGGTCTAACATGACCTTCCTGCCTCTGATCATATAAATTTTGCTAATGATAGCTTCTTCTGCTAGTGCTATTGTCTTCGACATAAGATGTGTTTTTAAGATGTCGCCAATGGCGCCACCAGGATTAAAATTATTTATTTCGCTATTTTACAGTGGATGGAACTTTTTCACATCGTTTTGGAGTTCATCGAGTACCTGCTGCTTGTAATCTTCCGTGGAGCTGACATAACGATGCCCGGCCATATACTGCGCCTTGCGCAGATTATATGTCTTCACCCAATGGGTAATGACCGACGCCCTGATCTGATCGAAGTTCCTGACCGAAGCATTTATATTCCGCAGGTGTGCCAGCATCATACCCGTCACCCCGTAAAAATGCTCACCTTGTCTCCATTGTAAGAACAGCCTGTCCGATGGGCCGCTGGCTTCTATAAACGGCTTTCTCACTTCTTGCAGGTAATCGATCAACTCATACACCTGGTAAGACTCCAGTTCCAGCACCCGCTCAGCTGTCCTCCGCTGGCTGTGAACAGTAATGCGCCCTTCCCGCAACTGAAGGTCCTGCACCCTTAGGGCTTTGATCTCTTCTACCCGGAGCCCCTGGTTAACCAGCAGGCTCATAATGACCTTGTTCCTTCGCCGGGAGAGGATATTTCGCTGCTGCGGCGGGAGCCCTTTGCCCGGTTCGTTTGTAATATCAACTGGGTACTGCTGGTAAAGCTGTTGCAGTTCTTCAAGAGACAGGATCGTATAATACACCCGGCGTTTGATGCCGCGCGTAGTAATGAAGGCAGCTGGGTTTTCCTTCAGCATTCCCTCACTGATCAAAAAGCCATAGAACTTTCGCACATCGGAGATATAATGCGCAATGGTCTTCTGGCTGACACCCCGCGACTGGCAGGACTGTACATAGCTCATCAGATCGTTATAGCTGACCTGGGTAGGTTCCGGGATGTTTTCGGCTTCGACCCAGGCTAAAAACGTGACGATCTGCTCCACTACTGTCTTCACCGTGGCAGCGCTATACCCCTTGAGGGTAAGCCACTCCCGGAACTTGCAATAATTCATTTTGTTTTGGATTGAGGGTTTGTAAATAATGGGTATATATCTGGGTACTTTCCAGCGAGGAATGTCCTAAAAAAGCTGCGATACGTTCCAAAGGCATGCCCTTGCCCAACAAGTGAGTGGCAATGCTGTGGCGGAGTGTATGCAGGTGCACCTCCTTTGCCATCAACTCCGCATTGCCTGTTAGCCCGATCAGCTTTTGCAGGCGCAGCAGCAGCATGGCGCCGCCCAGTCGACGTCCGGTGTGAGTAATAAAAAACGCTTCATTCTTGGCCGACAGAAAGTAGGGCCGCCCCTCATGGAGGTATTCCTGCAGATGGGTCATTGCCCCTCCGGTGAGCGGGATAAAACGTTCCTTATAGTTCTTCCCTTTTCGTACGTGCAGCAGGGACTTATCAAAGTGGATATCGCTGACGTCCAGGTGATGCCCTTCGTTGCGACGCAGACCACATCCGTAGAACACGGTGAGCATGGCCCGGTCACGTAACTGCATAGCTTCATAATACGGCTGGCCCCGGTCATTCTTTACCGGCTCGTACGGTTGCCGGGTGATGCCGTATAGCTGCTCGATCTCCCCGGGAGTGATAATAGCCGTGATCCTGTCTTCCTCTTCTTCTGTGGATAGATCTACAAGCGGTAGCGTCATTTTCCCACTGTGCCGTAGATACTCTACAAACTTTTTATAGGCGTCCTGGTGCTTGTTGAGGTAGCTGTTGCTCAGCCCACCTCCTCTGCGTTGATTGGAGCGTTTTTTCAGCCGTTCATAGTGCTCCAGGAGCAAATCATTATCCAACTGCCAAACGGCCGTATAACCCTTGCTTTCCGCATAATAGAGCAGTTCCTGGATATAAATGGGTAACTGGTAAACGGTCTGTCCGCAATAGCCGATGGTGGCCAACCATTGCCCGAAGCTCCGGATAATATACCGGTAGGCTTCGCTTTGTAAAGCAAGCTGCTTCATAATTTGCGTATTTTAGTGGGATATGTGTTCTTAAAGATTCGTGGGCCGTCAGGATAAGGAACTGGCTTTCACTTTCTTTTTCGGCTCAGGTTGGCCGTGAGCCGTCGCCGGGCCGGTGAGCTGTGCAGTGATCTCATCTAATACCGTGCAGACGCTGTCCCGCAACTGCCGGTATTCCTCATAGGACACGATCTCGAAGTGATAGGCCTTCGTGCGATGGTCGGTGATCCGCTTAATGTACCCGGCTTGTAATAGCGCCGCATGGTACCGCTTGACAGTGCTGATCGGGATGCGCATGCTGTTGCGGATGGATAGGTTGGTAAAGGTGGACTGCTTGTGCTGTTGTAAAAAGGATTTCAGGTTTTCCAGATAGTTGCGGGTGGCTCCATTCAGCTCATCGCTCTTGCGCAGCAGTATCTCCCGCATCAGTTCCCCCGCATCCCGGATATCTTCCAGCGTGGTTTCAATATAGAGTTCGCCACTACATTCATCGACTTTGGCTTCCCGCTGGTACTGCTTGTAGAAGGTGATCACCTCGATAAAGGCCAGATAATGCGCATTGGTGCGCCGCTGTTTGAACACCTCTTTGGGTATCTGCAATGCCTCGGCATAAGGATTACGGACAGTTACCGGTTGTAGCACCCGCTGCACGTCCTGCAAGAGCCGTTTGGCCTGCGTCTCCGCCTGGGTGTCGATCCTGCCTGCACTCAGCTTACGCTGATAGTCCATGATCCGCTCATCCTGCTGAGATGTTTCATCGAGATAGACCAGAAAGCTCCTGTTGGCATTGTCCTCGTAAAGGCTTTCCTGTGTGGTGCAGCCGGCAATGCTTACCGGACCGTATACTTTCAGGTGGATCGTCCGGGTATGGCCGTTCCGGTCCTTGATGGTCACTGTCTTGCTGATCCGTTGCTTACTCTGTAGCTCCCGCAAGGGATACAGGGCGGACCAGATACCGTCCAGATCTTCGATCAGGATCAGCTTATGACCCAGTTCAGCCTTATCGAAGTAATAGAAAGCATTCTCCGTGAGGGCCGTGATCTCGAGCTTATCCTCGTCAGGGATCAACTCGCCTACCTTCTCCTGCAGGTGGCTCTTGCCCGTGCCGCTGCTACCGAAGCTAACAACATGCAGAGGCCGGCTGGTGAGCCGGGAGGTGAACACCAGCCACATGATCAGCCGGTTGGTTACCTCTCCGACAATGCCACTGCGGCCGATCAACTCGTTTGTTCGTGCCAGCAAGCCGGGCTGCTGTAAAAATGCAAGGGCGGCCGTTTTCTCCGCTTCGCTCAGCGCCTTTTTTGTATCCGTAGCTGCCCGGCTAACCTCGATCTGCCGCAGGCGGTATTGCTCCAACTGCTGGGTAATGGCCGCCAGCGCTTGGGCAATCGCGGTAATGCCTACTTCCAGCCGCTCAGCGATCTTGCGTGTCAGTTTCTCCACCTGGTTGTCGTTGTACAGATCCAGGCTTTGGTGCATCGGCAGCGCGGCCATGTCCGGGTTATTCAGGTAATGGGGGAACTTCCGGTGGGTGACCTCTGTCCGTAGCGTCACCCGTAGCCTATCCAGTCCTTCCAGCCGGATGCCGCCCAGGATCGTGAACTTCAACTCATCGGTGTGGTAGGTGATGGCGTCAGGGTGAGTGACGTCGATCTGAAGGCTAGCAATCATACGGCAAAGTAGTTTAAATAGCACTAATATGTTCCAAAAGTAAAATATGATCGCTAATTATCAAAACATTTCCTTTTTACTAAGAACATAAACGTTCTTCATTTGCCCGGAACGCACCCGTTGTCTAATTTCGCAGTATAGACCCTTTCCCTGTTTTAATTATCACGTATGAGTTTTGGAAGCAGACTGTTGCAGGCCCGCAAAAAAAAAGGCATCAGCCAGGAGGAACTGGCCTCTAAACTGGGCACAAAAGGCCCGGCCATTGGTCGTTATGAGCGGGATGAGATGAAGCCTTCGATTGAAGTGGCCAGCAAAGTGGCAAAATTGTTGGGAGTGTCCCTGGATTGGCTCGTAGGTAATACCGAGGAAGAGTTGGATACCGCAACCCTCAAACGCATCCAGGATATTAATAAGCTCCCTCCAAAAGATAAGGAACTGGTCTTTGAGTTCCTGGATTCCTTTATCACGAACAGAAAAATTAAAAAAGCACTCGGATAGCTTCGACCAGCGCTCTGTAAATCAGAATATCTCCACCGTAAGACCAGGGAATAGAAGCGGTACCAAGGTCATTATTTATCGCTGTAAACCCATAAAGCGATTCCCCAGCATCATCACCTTTAGCATCGATGAAGCCAACACTCCGTCAATATCCTCCGCGTATTTAATACCTACCAGGATCCGCTGCATAATCGACTTATATGACCTAGTAAAACCTTATTTTATCTATCGATTAAAAATCGACTGAATAGGTTTATAAAAAAATAGCAAAAATAACAGTGTGCCAATTATTTCCAAATAAATCCCATTCACAAAGTCTGACGGTGAAGCTAGGTAAGTATACAAAAAATATTCAATTACAAACGTTGCGCCCACCAATAAGATGAGCACCCATGAAGCTCTCACCTTGAACGAGTAATAGTTCGGTGCCGAGAACAATATTGCACTCAAGGTTGGCAAAGCGAGAAATAGCCAAAGGTAGTATTGCCAGTCAACCACCGACTTCAATTCATCGACCCTTATTAGGGTAAAATCGTGATTCTTAAACATCAGAAAAACATAAAATAAAAAATATTTTATGAATATATATAGTACAATATTTTTAAAATTAGGCTTCATCATAGTTAAAGTCTTTGATACCATGTTGCGGGCATATAAGAAAAATCCTGCTTTGGAGACGCCGCACCACCAGGCCCCGGTGTCGAACTACCAACCGTTGGTGCTGTAAACGTTTTTACAAAAGAAGGCTGGTTATATTGCATAATCGTACTTCCATTCAAAGTAAGTGTAGCAGATGGAAATACGTCGGTTGCAGCACTGACAGATACATTTCCCTGCCTTGAAATATCTACATCTAACTTTTGCGCAACATTGACAATTCTAAATCCTCCCATATTCATCCCAAGTTCTTCGATCGGCGAGACGCTTGCATGATGCTCAAAGTTGACATTCACTCCTGTTGTTGTTGGACTCACGCTGAACTTATTTTGATCGGGACCTAACCCCGGATAATAATCTCGTGGAGCACCTATTGGCGTATGCCCAAGTTGTGCTTGACTGGTCGCTTTAATACTGGTCAATTCGCCCTTCTCATTTTTATTTCCGGTAACAGTTATTGTCGATGTTAACTTGTCCCCTGGAGCCTTATCCTTCAATGGGCCATCCCAAAGCTTCGCATCAATATAGCTATTGAATTTAAAAGTTAGCGTTTGACCGAGATAAGTCTCCCCTTTTTTTGTTGTAGCTTGAGAAATTGCGTTGTTATCCCATCGTATATTCCCATTTTTGTCTTTTACAAAATCATCAGGTGCCATTCCATCAGGATCTAAAAATCGCATAGGATTATCAAACCCATAATTATAGGGAGAAAATCTGCGCATTTTATCTGCCATCGGGTCTATAACAGACCATCTTGCAATTTGGGGATCGTAGAGGCGCTTTCCATAATCATACTCTTCCAACCCGCTTCCATCACTAAACTCTTTATTCTGAAGCTCCTTCCCGTTGTATTTCAACTTGTTTTCAGTGTAACTCGATTTCAAGGCACGGTCGCTTATCCCTTGCATGACCAGACCGCCGGGATAGTAATGGTTTTCTTCCACCATCGGACCGACATAGTGTGTCACCTTCAGATTATCAAAGAACACGTCCCACCCCTTGGTTTCATTGCTGACCCAAATATACAGATATCCGCTCTTTTTCAGCTTGATCTGCTTTGTCAATGACAGTGGTTGATCAGGAGTTGTAACAGGCAAGGCACCGCTGGATGCAGAATCATATTGGAACTGATTATCCAGGATCATCCAGTTCAGATAGGCTTTGGGGGTTGTAGCAGGCGTCCCATCATAGTTGTTTACAAACCGGTCCAGCGATAAACCTACCGGGCTGCTGCCAACATT
>CAYYZJ010000300.1:0-2413 GCA_964475615.1 uncultured Flavitalea sp.
AGGCTGATCCAGGATCAGCAGTTCCTGCTCCTGTATCAACGCTTTCATCAATTGCAGGCGTTTGTTTTCTCCATTGGAAAGCTGTATCAGCCGTTCGGAAAGCAGGCGATTGATGTCCAGTAATTGCAAAAGCTCGTCGAAGCTGAAACCGCCTTTGATGACACTGCCATGCCGGTAAGCGGAAAGCGCTTCTCCTACCGTGATCGTTTGCTCAGAATCGAACGAATTATACCTTTGCTGATAATAAAAATCACTGCGGTTGCTGATGTCCTTGAAACGGTGCTGTTGCTCCACTACAGTAACCAGCTTGTGAAAGGTTTCGGGATTGCCGAAAGCAGCGCTGATCCGTCCGCTGAAAAAATGTTTTCCCGCCAGGGTATGGGCCAGCACTGTTTTCCCGCTGCCCGAAGGGCCGGTGATCAGCCATTGCTCGCCGGGCCGGATAAAAAGATCGATATCCTGTAAAACAATCTGTCCGCCTGCCTTCACCTGCACCTGTTCAAGCGTCAGAAAAAAGGAATCCATTCCAACAATTTAATTCGTGCAAAGTAAACGCAGTTTAACTAAATTCGGGCCGTAAACTTTCGGTTCTGATCTCACAGCAAACCATACAACAGATCCTGAGCAGGCTCGATATTACCGAGATCATCGGCAGCTTCGTGAAACTGAAAAAAAGAGGGGCCAATTATCTCGGCCTTTGTCCCTTTCACAACGAAAAAACGCCTTCCTTTACCGTATCTCCCTCCAAAGAGATCTATAAATGTTTCGGCTGCGGCCGCAGCGGCAATACCATCAGCTTTTTGATGGAGCATGAAAAATATTCCTATGCCGAAGCCCTGCGCTGGCTTGCTGCAAAATACAATGTGGAGATAGAGGAAACAGAAAGCAGTCCGGAGCAGAAACTGCAGCAGCAGACGGCCGACAGCCTTTATATCATCAATCAATTCGCGCAAAAATATTTCAGCGATATTTTGTTCGATACCGAAGCGGGACAGGATATCGGTTTAGGCTATCTGAAAGAAAGGGGATTTCGTGAAGACATCATCCGCAAATTTCAACTCGGTTATTGCTCCGATGAAAGAGATGCGTTTGCCAGAACGGCCCTGGCAGCGCAATACAATCCGGAATATCTGGTTAAAAGCGGATTGGTGGTGATGCGCGATGAGCGGCTGGTCGACAATTACCGCGGCCGCATCATCTTTCCCGTACACAACCAAACCGGAAAGATCAGCGGGTTCGGGGCAAGGATCATCAAAAGCAATGACCGCGCTCCCAAATATATCAATACTCCCGAAAACGAGATCTATGTAAAAAGCAGGATCCTCTATGGTTCTTATTTTGCACGCCATGCCATCGACAAGCACGATGAATGCCTGCTGGTGGAAGGTTATACCGACGTCATCTCCCTGCATCAGGCCGGCATCGAGAATGTGGTGGCCAGCGGCGGCACTTCGCTTACGCAGGATCAGCTTCGCCTGATCAGAAAATATACCAATAACCTCACCATCATTTATGACGGCGATGCTGCCGGAATCAAAGCCGCCCTGCGCGGGCTCGACCTGGCGCTGGAAGAAGGCCTGAACGTAAAGCTCGTGCTCATCCCCGACAAGGAAGATCCCGACAGCTATGTGAACAAGGTAGGCGCCGCTGCTTTCCGCGAATTTGTGAGCAAGAGCAAAAAAGACTTCATTCTCTTCCAGCTCGATATTGCATTGAAAGATGCCGGCAATGATACCAACAGGAAGGCCGGCGTGGTGAACCAGATCGCCGAAACGATCTCCAAGATCAATAAGGCAGAGGATTTTACCAAGCAACAGGATTATATCAGGCAATGTGCCGACTTGCTGAAGATCGATGAAGCGGGACTTCATGCGCTGGTCAATAAATTCATTCGCGAAAGAGTATCCAAGCTGGAAAGCCGGTTGCCGAAGAATGAGGCATTGCCGGAGGAACAGTTCAGCCAGGCCGGCGCCATCGATGATGAATCGCTGAGCCTCCTGAATAAAGACGAACAACAGGAAAGGGCCATCATCCGCGCCCTGCTGGAGTTCGGTCTAAGGCCCTGGGATGAGAACAAACGGGTTGCCGATTTCATGCTGGGCGAATCCATCGATTATGATATGATCGACAACAAGCAGTTGGTTAAAATCCTCGAAACCTATAAAAGCTGGTATGAGCAGGGCATGGAGCCCACAGCCAAAAATTTTCTTTACCAGGAAGACCAGGAGCTGAGCACCATGGTTGTCTCCATCATGGATTTTCCCTATGAGCTGAGCCCGAACTGGAAAGAGCATTATGAAGGAAAGATCGCTACGCGCGAGGAATTATACCGGGAAGAAGTGATCTCCACACTGAATTATCTCAAGCTCCGCAAGATCAAAAGGCTGATCGAAATGAACCAGAAAGATCTGGA
>CAYYZJ010000301.1:0-4837 GCA_964475615.1 uncultured Flavitalea sp.
TTTCCGCCACCAGCTTTGCATTCGGCATTCTTCAGGCCTATATCAAATCGCCTGAAAAAAATCCCAACCACTGGGGCATCAGCTTTTTCAGCAGGGATAACGCCTATCCTTATGGTAAATCGCTGATCAGGGGCGACCGCAGCCAGAACATCAATGTGTTTGCCGAACTGAGCAGGAACAGGCATCACCAGCTTCGCATCAATGCCACTTACCGTAACCTGCAGATCGTGAATACGCAGGTAACCACGCAGGCTCCCGACAAAAGCCTGCTCGGCCGTGCAGAATACCTCGTCAATGAATGGAAAGGCCTGCTCATGGGCAATGCCTTGTATGAAGTAGGATCGGGGCAGGAACAGAAAAGAGCCTATTCCTATCTCGAAGTGCCTGCAGGAACAGGGCAGTATGCCTGGATAGACCTGAACGGCGACGGTGTTCAGCAGCTCGATGAATTTGTACTGGCGCAATTTCCCGACCAGGCAAAATTCATCAGGGTGTTTACGCCAACCAATGAATATGTGAAGGCCAATTACAATACTTTCAATTATTCTGTGAGCATCAATCCGCGTTCGTTGATCGATCCAAAGGCAAAAGGATGGAGGCGGTTCATTGCGCGCATCAACCTGCAATCTTCCCTTCAGCTCAGTCAGAAACAGCAATCGAACGGGTTCGTGCAACTGAATCCGTTCAAGGCCCCGCTGAATGATACTTCCCTGATCAGCAGAACCTCTGTTTTCGTTAACACGCTTTCATTCAACAAAACCAGCTCCCGCTGGGGATTTGATCTCAACAATACGCAGAACAGCAGCAAATCCCTGCTCACTTACGGCTATCAAACGCAGACCCTCAAAGAATGGAACCTGCGCACCAGGCTCAGCCTCACGCGTTCCTTTTTGCTGAATGCCACGTTCAGGAAAGGCATAAACCAGTTGCTGAGCACCAGTAAAAATTTCGACAACAGCAATTACGATCTCGATCAATATTCCATTGAGCCGGAGATCAGCTATACGCAAAAAACCAGCTTTCGCATAACCACAGGCTATAAGTACAACAACAAGAAAAACGCACTTGCATTCGGTGGAGAAAAATATTATTCGCATTCGCTCAACAGCGATGTCAAATACAATATCCTGCAGAGCACTTCCCTGCAGGGCCGGTTTACGTACAGCAGCATCAGCTATACGGGCAATACCAATACTACGGTAAGCTATATTATGCTGGATGGATTATTGCCGGGCAAGAATTACCTCTGGAATCTCGACCTTACCAAAAAGCTGGGCGCCAACCTGGAGCTGAGCATCCAGTACGAAGGCCGGAAGCCCGGCGAAGGGAGAACCGTGCATACCGGCAGGGCTTCGCTCAGGGCGATATTATAAAAAGTGAAACCGCCTCGCATTGGGCGAGACGGTTTGCAATATCTGGTTTCTCTATAACGATTTGGACTAACCGAAAAGACCGCCTTTTTTCAATTCCCTGGTACCTTCGCCGATCTTGAAACCATTGTGATAGATTTCTATCTTATAGCTTCCTTTCTGGAAAGGAGTATCCTGTTTCCAGGCGAACTGTACGGGCTTAGACTTGCCTGCTTCGATTTCTACAGGAACCTTTGCCGTGTAGGGCTTGTCGCCTTCTTCACGGGTAGTGAAGGTTCCGGAACCTAAACTGGCTACGGATACCGGTTTGCCGTCAGGAGCGGTAATGCACACATAGATGTCGGTTGAACCTGTTTGTGCAATGCGGTTGTTCACGTCGAAGGAAATAACCAGTTTGTCTACCTTCTTGGCAGTGCTGGTTACTTTTTCCTTGCCGTTCTTCCTGTCCTGAACAGGAGTAATGGAGATATTGGAAGCATTGAGCGTAGAAGCGATGTCTACTTTCTTTTCAAGATCCTGCTTGGCTGTAGTAGTAGTCTGCAGGTCATTGGTCAGCTTTTCTTTGTCCTGGGTAAGCTGTTGCTTATCCTGGGTAAGCTGGGTGTTTTGTGCGGTCAGCTCCTGTACCTGTTTTTCAAGGTCGGAGATTTTGCCGTTGAGGTCATTGATCAATTGCTTGGCTCTTGACAATTCAGCGGCAGTAGCGTTTTTCTTGTTCAGAATGCCGCGGATCTCAGCTTTCTTTTTAGCGATATCGGAATTGGCAGAAGTAAGCTGGGATTGCAGTTTGTTATTAGAACCGGTCAATGAATCCAGTCTTACCAATGCATCGTCAAAATTCTTTTGCAGTTGGCCTTTTTCGTCAGTGATTTTAGCAATCTGTGTTTGCTGCGTCTGCTGAACCTGTTCCTGCTTGTTGTTATTCCACAAGAGGTAACCCCAGGTTCCGAGAAAACCGGCGGCGAGTATCCCTATGATAAGATTTTTGAAGTCCTTCCTGGGTGGCTCGCTCTGCGGAGTAGCCGATGGATAATTGGTTGTGCTCATGGTTTGTTATTTTTAGATTTTAGAAAGGTTGTATTAACTTTTGGCAAGTTAAGAGGCCAATTTTTGGGCTTCATTCCACACTGGTCTAAAACCGTGCCAAAGTCGGCCTATTGCAGGCTATGGTTATGGTTATCAACATTTGGAATTCTTATTCTCCATTCTTATTTTAAATTGATCCATATCGATTTATGTAATATTGCATAAAAAATAACGCATTGTCTGTAGATAAAATTTTAACCGATTGGAAAAAGAAGGCATTTAAGCCGGTTTATTGGTTGGAAGGAGAGGAGGAGTATTATATTAATAAACTGGTGAACTATGCGGAACATTCGATTTTGCCGGAATCGGAAGCTGCCTTTAACCTCACTGTTTTTTATGGAAAGGATGCCGATTGGGCCGCTGTGCTGAATGCCTGCCGCCGTTATCCCATGTTTGCCGAAAGGCAGGTGGTGATCCTGAAAGAAGCGCAGCAGATGAGGGATCTCGACAAACTGGAGCCTTATATCGAAAACCCGCTTGCTTCCACCTTGTTTGTTGTTGCTTATAAGGAGAAGAAAGTGGATGGCCGGAGCCGGCTGGCCAGGCTGCTGAAGGAAAAAGCAGAATTGTTCAGCACCAAAAAAATGCACGACAGCCAGTTGCCCGAATGGACCGGCGAGCTGGTGCACTCGAAAGGATACAGCATTTCACAAAGAGCATTGATGCTGCTGGTTGATCATATCGGCAATGACCTGAGCCGGATCGATAATGAGATCGAAAAACTGCTCGTGAATCTCGGCGATCGGAAAAATATTACGGAAGACGATATCGAAAAATATGTTGGCGTAAGCAAGGAATACAATGTTTTTGAGCTGCAGAATGCATTGACACGGAAAGATATTCCAAAAGCGCTCCGGATCATCCAGTATTTTCAAAGCAATCCGAAAGCAGCGCCCATTCAATTGATATTGCCGGCGCTTTACAATTTTTTCAGCAAGACCTATATGCTTTTCGGCCAGTCTGCTACGGACGAAAAAGCCATGGCTGCCGCCATTGGCGTAATGCCTTTTTTTGTCAAAGATTATCTGCTGGCCGCCAAAAATTATGGATATAACGGTATTGAACAAACGCTGTTATTGCTGCATCAGTATAACCTCAAAAGCATAGGAGTAGATAGCCCGCCCGTTGAAGATGCATCTCTGCTGAAGGAAATGGTGATTAAAATGGCGATGTAAAAAAAAATTTTTCCGTTTCGTATAAATTAGTAATTTTGTACCAAATTAGTAATTATGCAGGAAAAATTAACCATATTGATTTCGTCCGAGCATAAAAGATTTGTCAAACGCCTTGCCCGCCAGCAAAACAAAAGCGTTTCCAAATTTATAGATGATCTGCTTTCGTCTATAAAAAGAGATACCTATATCTCCTCTGAAAAAGATTCATGGGTAGAGGAAACGGCAGGCGCTTATGAAACCGGCAAAAAAGATATTCTCCGCGATCTGTTTAAAGGCATCAAGGAATGAAAAAAGTCTTTCTCGATGCCAACGTGGTGGTCGACTATATGGATAGCTCTTCAAAAGATCATTCCACAGCGGTCGATTGCATAAATATTCTTCGCAAGCACTTCAATCATTTCGGAAAACCGGTTGTTTCGCCAATTACATTTGTTATTGCCGATTTTATACTGGGTAAGTTTGCCAGGAACAGGCAATGGCATAAGCAGCAGATGCAGTTGACCTTTTCAGGGTTCGACATCACGCCTGTTCATCCCTCATTTGTCGACAATATTTTTGAGACCTATTTCAATGACCTGGAAGACGGCCTGCAGCATCAATGCGCATTGCACGCAAAGGCTTTTGTTATTCTGACCAAGGATATCAAGGATTATTTCGATTCAAAAGTTCCTCCGGTTCATCCTATGGACTTCGTTATGCGGTATAAGAAAATAATCCTCTGAATCAGCGCAGGTATTGCATGGCCTGTTCTTTATCTTTTGCCAACTGTTCTTTCAAAGCATCCAGTCCACTGAACTTTTCTTCGGGGCGCAGATATTTTTTTACATAAACCCTCAGGGTCTTTCCGTATATGTCTTCATTGAAATCGAAAATATTCACTTCGATCGTTCTTTTAGTGCCGCCAATGGTCGGGCGGATGCCGATGCTCATCATTCCTTTTAAAGGCGAGTGGGAATCAGCATTGGTATTTCCCGCCGGCTGCTTGTCACTAATCATTCGCCCTTCCCTGATCTCCGCTTCCACTGCATAAATGCCATCGGCGGGAATGATTTTTTCTTCATTCTCTATTTTGAGATTTGCAGTGGGATAGCCGAGCTGCCTTCCCAGCTTATCGCCTTCCACTACCGTTCCTTCAAAAAAGAAAGTATATCCGAGCAATTCATTGGCTGTTTCTATTTCATTATTGGCAATGGCTTCCCTGATACG
>CAYYZJ010000302.1:0-5082 GCA_964475615.1 uncultured Flavitalea sp.
AAAAGCTGGAGCAGATCAAGGCTTTTTTACTGGAGTTGAAAACGCAGTTGTGAGAAAATGTGGAAATGTGAGAAATGTGGAAATGTGAAAATGCAGGAACATAGAAGTATTGAAGCAATTGCAATTGTATTTTCATTTCCACATTTCCACATTCTCACATTTCCACATTTTTCACATTCTCCCTCCTCAATACCACTTCCGTGCTCGCCCCCGCAATTTCTATTTTCATCTGTTCCATCAAACGCAGTATTTCGATACTGACTTGTTGTTTGATCTCATTGAACTCCTGTATCGATAAGGGGGCAGTAAAATAGTCGATATTGATGAGAAAGGCATTGGGAGCAATATCATTCAGGAAAACGGAAGGGTTTTCGATAACTTCTTTATTCAGTATTTTTTTCACTTCTGCAATAAAGCGGTTGAGGTCGTCGGCGGAAGTAGACAGGCCGATCTGCAGGCGCAGCTCCGCCTTGCGCTGCGTGCGCAGGGTTTGATTATCGACGATGCTGTCCACCATCTGCTTGTTGGGAACCGTTACATAGGTCTTTTGGTCCGTGCGGATGCGTGTGCTTCGCAGGCCGATCTTCTCTACGGTTCCGGTAATATTGTTCACCTTGAGGAGATCGCCGGCAGTGAACGGCTTGTCGAAAAAAATGATGAAGGAAGCAATGAGGTTTTCGATGCTTTCCTTGGTGGCCAGTGCCAATGCAGCGCCGGCAATGCCCAGGCCTGTCCATACTTTGGCCACTTCAAAGCCGAAGCCGTATCCCAATACCATCAGCAAACCGATGATGCCGATGATAACTTTTAAGAAATCCCTGAAAAAAACAATGAGCTGGTTATCGCGCGCGTCTTTGGTTGCATTGGCCTTCCATTCAAGAATGAGCGCAATAAAATCGATGATCCGCAGCAATAGCCAGAAAAAGGCCATGATGAACACCGAGATGGCTATGGTATGGGCTATTCTTTTCGAGCTGATCTCATAGATATCGAAATCGAGCTCCTGTGGAAAATGCAGCTTTTCCAGCGATACGATGGTGATGAGTATGATGAGAAAAGTTTCCAGCGGCGCTATCACCAGGCTAACGAAAGAGGTTTTGTCTACATCGGCGGCCAATTTTTTTATGACGATATACAGCAGGCCGGCAATGAACCGCGAAATGAGCCGCTTGAGGATAAGTCCTACCAGGATAGCAATGATAACAAAAATATAGCTCTTTACAGGATTGCTTAGAATGACCTGATCCCAGAAATGCATAAACGACAATTGTTCCGCCGAAGGTATGCCTTATGCAGAAATTGTCCTAGCCTACTGCCGGGAATAGATCTCCAGCCGCGACGATTTAAGCACGTACACTGCATTTGGCGTAATGATGATCTTGATGGCAGGAAGATAAGCCGCGGGTATCGGCTCCTGCTGCAGGTCGGGACTGCCTGGCCGGTATTTGAAAAAATATTTATCATTCCTTCCCAGCACATTCTTGTCGATTACCGTAAAATCCGTTCCGCCGGAAAAATAAATATGCTTTTGAAATGCGCCGTAACGGTCGAAGATATAGATGCCCCTGACGGAATCGCAGAGATAAACCAGTCCGCCCTGGTCTGCAATGAAAGAAGGCTCGGGAACGGAATCGAGCACCTGCCTGAGGTCGACCGTTTCGCTGACCGGGGTTCCGTCATCCCTTATCCGTTTCAGCTTGGCTTCGAGGTCATCATAGATCCAGATATTGTTATCATAAGCGAGGCCGATGGCTTTTGACTGGAAAATATTCAGGCTGCGCAGGTCGACGGTGTTGATGATATTCAGGAAGCGGTCTACCGTTACGATGGTGGCGAACTCGCGGTAATACAATAAAATCTTCAGCGGATTGGTCACATCCATTGAATATACTTTGCCATAGCGGCGCACATCATTGAAAACAGCGAGGGAATCTCCCTTGGGACTGAGCTTTTTCAATTGGTTGTTTGAATTGAGGAGATAGATATTGCCCAGGTTGTCGACGGCAAAATCGGCAATATCTGCCTGTATGGTTCTGGCCAGCGCGAATGAGCTGTCCTGCGCATGCAGTACGCAGCCCATTAGCAGGAGAATAAGGGTTGTATAATATTTAAGGCGGATCATTTTCTGACGATCTTGTTTTCCAGTTCGGGAACCCAGGATTTTAGTTCCAGGTTTGTTCCGTCAAAGACTGCATAGGTATAATAACGGATCCAGTCGCCCAGATTGATATACCTGCTGCCGTTTTCAAACAAAAAATCGATAGGGAGATGGCGGTGGCCGAAGATGAGATAATCGAAATATTCTTTTTGCAGCGCTTCTTTTGAATAGACGATCAGCCATTCCTTATCCTCGCCCAGGAACTGTTCATCGATCTGGCCTGTAACAGCGCGGCTGCGCCGGCTGAGATAATTGGCCAGTCCAACGCCTATTGCCGGCGGCAGGATGCCGAAGAGCCATTGGCAGGCTTTATTCCTGAAAATTTTTTTGATGAATTTATATCCATGATCGCCGGGGCCCAGTCCATCGCCATGACCGATCAGGAATTTTTTTCCGTTCCATTCAAAGGATCCGGGTTCATGATATACAGGAATGTTCAGCTCTTCTTCAAAATATCCGCTCATCCACATATCGTGGTTGCCTACGAAGAAATGTATGGGTATTCCCGAATCGGTGATCGAGGCCAGTTTTCCCAGAATGCGGGTAAATCCTTTGGGTACAACCGTGCGGTATTCATACCAGAAATCGAAAAGATCGCCTACAATGAAAATGACGGCGGCGTCTTCCTGTATGGTATCGAGGAACTGAACGATCCGCCTTTCTCTTTCGAGGCTGGCGGCACGGTTGGGAGCGCCAAGATGAAAATCGGAAAGGAAGTATATTTTTTTTCCCGGCGGGAGCTGCATGAAGGGCTGATAATTTTGATCAAATGTAAAAGCTATTGTTGAAGTTTAACCGAATAACTTTTGTGCAATGTATTCTTTGGATTGATTAAAGTGAATTGCAATATCCCCAACGATTCCGGAAAGCGTTCCTAATTTAATGGGATTGTGATTGGGAATAGTGATATGATGCTCTCCGTTAATTTCTGTAGTCAACCGGATATGGCTTCCTTTTTGCCTGGAAACGGAATATCCGAATTGTTGGAGTGATTTGATCAGCACTGCAGCACTAATGTCGCGCGGAAGCTTCATACGGCTATGAATTCTTCCTTTACATGGTGAAGCCGGATTATTTTTGGCATTTTATCAGGAGCAAAATGACATTCCACTGCTTCCCTCACGTTTGCCTTTAATTCTTCTATTGTCTCGGCCTCAGTAAAAATACTTTCACCCAGGGCCCTGGCTGTATATCCTCCTTCCAATGATTCTTCGACAATAAAAATAATTTCAGTCATCCCAATTTAATTTTTCTAAAGTTAATATTTCTAACCCGGATATGCAATTCATGATTTCTTTTTCCCTGTTATATGATGAATATAATCGCCGCTTTCAATAAGGCGTTTGTTCTTTACAGGCCTGTTGTATACATATACCCAGGAAAGCATTTTGCGGCCGTTGGGCAGTTGCACGAACTTTTTTTTCCTTAGGTATTCGGAAGAAGCATCACGCGCATCATACCCTTCATACTTATCCAGCTTTTTCAAAGCCTGGTCAATGGCATTGCTGTTCCGGGCCTGGTATAGTTCGCCTACGATCTTACCCTTGTCTTTTATTGAATCGATGGCTCCTGGATAGCGGCCGATATCAAATAGTTTTCCTTTGATGATGCCTTTGCCGATCAGCTCGAAATTATCTTTGAGCACATGGTATAGCTTATGGCCATAATTGTTCCTGAGCGTTCCATAAACGAAAAGCCTGTCGGAAGATTTTGCCCTGTTATTTTTTTTCGCTCCGCTCATACTACTGAAATTAAGGCCGAGAGGTTTTCAAATCCATATCTTTTCAGGTATCCGTTCAGGTAATCCGAGTTCTTTATGATCTTCAGGTAATACTCGAAAAGCATGCACACTTCGCGTTTGCTCAATTGCTTCAATGTCCATAAGCTGGCTATGAATTCAAAAAAGTTCAGGTAATCGACGAGCTTTTCTTCCAGCGCAGGATTCTTTTCGAGATCCTGCTGAATGCTTCCGTTGTCGATCTTCCATCTTATTTCCTTGTAATGATCGGATTCATAGAATTTCTCGAACAGCGATCTCAGCCATTCCGCTCTTTTGAGATGGGTATTCTGCTGAAAGGTTCTCCAGGCAATGAAAATTCCGGCCAGTGAAAGGATCCAGAATACCAGTTGCACCAACTGAAAAAGATTGAGATCGTTCATGCGTGCTAATATACAAATTATCCCTGTGCCTCATCTACCAGGAACGTGTATACTTCTTTGGGGCCATGCACGCCTACGATAAGCGTTTTTTCGATATCGGCAGTGCGGCTCGGGCCGGTAGCGAGATTGATCATGGAAGGAAGCCGATCGCCATATTTTTCTTTCAGCAACTGCAGTGCATCCTTGATATCGTAAACAACCTGGCTGGCAAATGCTATGCAAACATGCACCGGGGCATAGATGGCAGCCGAACGTCCGCCGGGCAGCGACGCGCTCAGTACAATGCTTCCGGTTCGCGCTATCAGGCATTCGCAGGGAGTAACGGATGCATCGCAGCCCGCAAGGTCGGATGTGCCGTTGGGATACACGAGCGTGTCCTGCAAAAGATATACAAAGCGGCCATCATCCTCGCTGTAATATACTTTTTGCCATCCCTTCGATTTGGCAAGATCGGTCAACTGCTTTTTCAGATCCCCGATATTTGCACAAAAGGCAAACCTGCCTCCCAGCCTGCTGAACTCTTTGGCAAAGATCACTTCAGGCTCTTCTTCGGCAGGATGGAAAACAGAACTGTTGCCTTCGCTTTGCGGAAAAGGAAGAGGCGTTGAATTGCTCAACGCCTGCCTTATCTTTTTGAGAATATTTTCCTTGGCTGCCGATACGTTCATGGCTGATTAGCTGTTCTGCTGCTGCGGCACGCTCAACGGCTCTCCCGAAGCGGTTCCGTTTTCAGCAGCCTTGCTGTGTTCATGATGATCTGAAAC
>CAYYZJ010000303.1:0-1790 GCA_964475615.1 uncultured Flavitalea sp.
GGCAAACTACCTGGGCCCCTTTTGCAGCCGCTTCACGCACTTTTAATATTGCTTTATTAAGGTTAGCCTGTTTATCAGCCGTGCATGACATTTGCACCAAACCGATTTTTACTTTGCTCATGATTGCTGATTGGAGCCGCAAAAATACGAGTTAGTTTACAGTTTACAGTATCCGGTTTACAGTTCATACATTCGAAATCCGTAATAATTCCAGGGTAACAAAACCGGAAACTGAAAACAGTAAACTGGAAGCTGCTTATGCCCTTCCCATCTGCCGGAGGAAGGCCACGTGAGATGCCACTGCCTTGTGCACACGCGGATATTCTATATACACGAGCCCATATTCCTGGCAGGCCTGTTTGATGATCTTGCTGATGGCGGGATAATGCACATGCGATATCTTGGGAAAGAGGTGATGCTCGATCTGGAAATTCAATCCGCCCAGGAGCCAGGACACGAGTTTATTCTTGGTGGCAAAATTAGCGGTGGTCTTGATCTGGTGAACCGCCCATTCATCTTCGAGCTTACCGGTTTCTTTGTTGGCGACCGGAAATGCCGTATGCTCAACGGTATGCGCCAGTTGGAACACGAGGCTCAGCACAAAGCCGGCAACGCAGGTAAAGATCACGAAGCTGATCAGCCAGTCGGTAAACCCCACCATATAGATCGGCAGGCATACGAAAAGAAAAGCGTGGAATAGCTTGAAGCCCCAGAATACGAGATGATCCTGCAGGTGCATTTTCTTGAGCGGCATGATGCCGACTTTGCTTTTAAAATATTTCTGATAGTCGAACACGAAGATCCAGAAGATGTAGAGCAGGGAATAAAAAAACCAGAAATAGAGATGCTGGTATTTGTGCAGCCTGTATTTTTTCTGTGTTTGGCTCATCCGCATCCAGGGCTGGATATCGATATCATCATCCACTCCATCCACATTGGTATAGGCGTGATGGATCACATTATGTTTCATGTTCCACATGAAGCTGTTGCCGCCAAGGATATTCAGCGAAAAAGCAGCCAGGTGGTTAACCCAGGGATATTTGCTGAAACTTCCGTGAGCGCCGTCGTGCATGACATTAAAACCGATGGCGGCTACCACGCAACCCAGCGCCACGCTTTCCAGTATGGCCCATACGGCTGCCGGTGTAAAAAAAACAAGATGTATGTAGATGAATACAAACGCGATCATGAGGATGACCGCCTTGATGAAGATATTATAGTCGCCGGTAGTCGATTTCCCCACTTCCTCAAAATAATTGCTGATCCTTTTTTTCAATTCGGTATGAAAAGACTGCTGGGTACTGGAAAATTTAGGTATTGACATGATAACGGTTTAATCGCATTAAAATTGAATCGAGTGCAAGTTAGTCTTTTCAGACAGAAACCGATGTTAATAAAACGCTTAATATGGGGATTTGTTGCGGAGACTGAGGTCGGAAGTCTGAAGTCCGAAGTCTGAGGTTGGAAATAGGAAAAACCATCAGATTTCCGACTTCCAACTTCAGACCTCTGACCTCATGTATCTCTCTGAATCAGCGAATCAAAGCTGCCGATGCCGATCATTTTCTCGCTTATGAAGCCTTCTGCATACTGCACGCCGATCATCTTGCCGAACATCTGGTGGCGGCCGACAATGGAACCCAGGAATTCCGGGGATGAGATATAGGTCTGCGGCTCATCCCTGGTATATGAAGCAGAATAGAACTGCGAGGAATAAGCCTTGATCGATTCGAGCTTTCTTTCAAACACCGGACTGATATCATACACAAAAGAAGGTTGATAAAACCGAT
>CAYYZJ010000304.1:0-1944 GCA_964475615.1 uncultured Flavitalea sp.
AAATCATCAATGCAAGCAATGAGATCAATGTAATTGCATCCAGCACCGGCGATGAAGAAAGCTGGGAAGACGATACCTGGAAGAACGGGGCATTCACCAAGGCCATACGCGAAGGGCTCGAAGAAGGCAAGGGCGATCTCGACGGCAATGGCATCATCAGGATGAAAGAATTGTTCGATTATGTAAGAACAAGAGTGCCGCGCCTGGTAACACAGGCCGGAAAGAAAATGCAAACACCCAGGTGGGAATGCAAAAGCGACGTGAGCATTTACCTGCGGTAATCATTATTTTTTATCTTAACTTTAATTCAGCATATACATCATCTCCTAGATCAATAAAACCGTTACCGGCATCAGGTAATATTATCTCTTACCTATTAAATCTTTTTTATGGCTTCTTTCAATTTGATCATCAACAATCAGCCTCACCAGGTAGATGTGGATGCGCAGATGCCTTTGCTTTGGGTGATCCGCGATTTCGTGGGATTGAAAGGCACCAAGTTCGGATGCGGCATTTCCCAATGCGGGGCCTGCACCGTGCATCTCGATGGTAATCCTATCCGCTCCTGCAGCTTTCCGGTATCGGCGGCAGCAGGCAAAAAGATCACTACCATTGAAGGCCTTTCGGAAAATATTGGCCGTGCGGTACAGAAAGCATGGATCGAGAACCAGGTTCCGCAATGCGGGTATTGTCAATCCGGACAGATCATGTCGGCAGTAGCTTTGCTGAAAAAAAATCCAAAACCTACAGACGCCGATATCGATCGCGCCATGCAGGGAAATATCTGCCGCTGCGGCACCTATCAGCGCATACGCAAGGCCGTTCATCGCGCAGCAGAGCTGATTCAGCCCCAGCCCACATTGCAAAAAGCAGTGCCGGGATTTTAACCAGGATTTTATACGATTTTTCTGATTCTCCTGATCTCATCCCTCAGCTCAATCAGCCCAATCGCTTAAAATCCCGGTTCAGACTTAAAATTTTAAAGCTATGCAAACAACATCTGCAATAAACCGCCGCCATTTTTTAAAACTCACCAGCTTCACCGGCATCGGTCTGGCGCTTGGCTTTTCTTCATCGGCAGCGAATGAAGTTGTAACGATCGTTAACCTCAGCCATGATATGGCCGATGCTTTCGGCATCACGCCTTATGTGATCATCGAAAAATCTGGATCGATCACTATCATGAACCCAAGGCCGGAGATGGGACAGGGCACCTGGCAATCGGTTCCTTCTCTCATCGCCGAAGAGCTGGAGCTTTCGCTCGACCAGGTGACCATCAAACAAACTTCCGGTGAAAAAGAATTCGGCCGCCAGGTGTCGGGAGGAAGCTCGTCGGTGAGAGGCAATTATGAAGCGCTCCGCAAAGTAGGCGCTGCTGCCCGCGAAATGCTCAGCCAGGCAGCGGCAGACCAATGGAAAGTGCCCGTAGCCGAATGCTATGCCAGTGAAGGAAAGATCATTCATAAGCCATCGGGAAAAAGCTTGGCTTATGCCGAACTCGCTGAAGCCGCTTCCAGGCTGGAAGTGCCGCAAAACCCGGTGTTGAAAGATCCCAAGGATTTCAGGATACTGGGAAAACCGGTTCCCAGAAATGATGTGCCGCTGAAAGTGACCGGCAAAGCCGTTTTCGGGATCGATGCAGAAGTACCGGGAATGGTCTATGCATCGGTGGAGAGATGCCCTGTGTTCGGCAGCAAGCTGGTAAGCTATGACGACAGCGCCGCGCTGAAAGTAAAGGGCGTGCAACAGGTGGTGAAAGCGGAACGCGTGCTTGGAAAAAATAAATATGAAGGCGTTGCCGTGATCGCCGACAATTACTGGGCTGCGTTGCAGGGAAGAAAAGCATTGAAAATAAACTGGGATTACCAGGGCTTCGATAAATTCAATTCGTCGGAATATGAACAAAGCCTTCGCGACCTGGCCAGGACGGAAGGTCTTGTTGTA
>CAYYZJ010000305.1:0-4973 GCA_964475615.1 uncultured Flavitalea sp.
CGAACACCCTTACTGAAAAACCGTTTTTAATGATCTCTTCATAATCATAGCCGGCATCCGAAGGCCAGCAGGCGCTGAACGCGAGCCGGGTGCCGCCTGTGTTCACCACACGGTGAGCAGTATGCGCAGGAATATAGTGCAGGCTGTTGGGCTTCATCTCTTCGATCCGGCATATCCTGCTCCTGTTCATCAGGAGCAACAGGCCTTCGCCCTGCAATCCCCAATAGTATTCAGACCTGTCGGACTGCTCGTGGAAATGGCCTTGCGTCATGAAATATTCGCCGTTCACCGTTCCCGGTTCTATCCAGGTAGTTCCGAAAAATAATCCGCCCTGGGTTCCCGGAGCCACGGGCAGATGCGCTTTTACGCTGTACACGATCCGGGACTGATCCATCGCTGCGCGTTCGGCCTCGTGCATAAAAATATTCTTGAGCTCGCCGATGGTCTTGAATGAATCGATCACCTGGCCGCCTGTCAGCAGGCCGCTCGATGTGATGAACTGATTGGATGCCTGATGTATGGGTAATGTTTTTTCCATCAACAAATCTACTTTGTTCAGACATTCCTATAAAATAAATTTTTCAGGAAGAAAAAGGGAATTTACCTTAGCCTCCATTTTAGATCATTATGGCAATACTGGTTATTGATTTCGGAGGAACCAGGATAAAATCGGGGATCGTTGAAGGAGATGGTAAGATCGTGACCGTTGATCAGTTGAAAGCCATTCCCGACGAAAGCATCGAAAAGAACCTGGAACGCATCAGCGCACACGCCCGGCACGCTTTCGGCGAATATACATCCACGTTATCGGCCATAGGCATTGCCGTGCCCAGCATAGTGGACAGCAATACCAACCGCGTAGTATCGCGTTATGTAAAATATGCCGATGCCGTTGAATTTGGTTTCAATCAATGGGCCGAACAGGAATGGGGCTTGCCGCTGGCGCTCGAAAACGATGCCCGCGCCGCACTGATCGGCGAATGGCAATACGGCTCAGGCAGGGGCTATGATGATCTTGCCCTGCTGACCCTGGGCACCGGCATCGGCAGCGCCGTGCTTGCATCAGGAAAACTGTACAAAGGAAAGCACCTGCTTGCAGGCAGCATGACGGGACATATTTCCATCAACCTCCACGGCGATGCCTGCAATTGCGGATTCTTCGGCTGTCTGGAAAGAGAAGCTTCTACCTGGGCGCTTCCTGCAAAGTTGAAAGATCATGCGCTATATCCTTCGAGCAGCCTGTCGCGCATCGAACATCCCGAATTCATTCACCTGTTTGAAGAAGAAAAAAAAGGCGACGCCCTGGCATCCATCGTGCTGGAAGAATGCCTCAAAGCCTGGGGGGTGGCCGCAGTGAACCTCGTGCATGCGCACGATCCTGAGCGCATCATCATCGGCGGAGGCATCATGAAGCAGCGCGACCGGATCATTCCCTATCTGCAGAATATGGTTGACCGTTATGCGTGGCTGCCTCCGGGAACAACGACCATCGTAGCCGCCGAACAAGTGGAATACGCCGGGCTGCTCGGCATGGGATGGCTGGCTCATTCATTAAATAAAGTATCACCTTGAAAACATCGAATTACGACAAACTGCCTTTTATTGAAGTAGAAAAAGAGAACCGCTCCTGCGTGGAAGGATGGGCCGGCATCATTGCTGAGCTGAAGAAAAAAATCCATTCGCTCAACCGGAAAAAAATCATTGTGGCCATTGAATGCTATGCCGGCGTGCATGATGAAGAGCTGCTGCAGCATATTTCCACCCTGCCCCACCGGCTTTTCATCCATAGCTTGTCTATTTTCAAGGAAGAAGACAGGATCAGGGAGATGGTATATCCCGATGTTACCGACGACCGGATATTCGGATATATGACCCGGCTGAATATGACGGATTATCTGGATGACGATAAACTGCTGCGCTCACAGGCATCCATAACCGAAATCGACGAAGGCATCGTGCTCGTTTACGGCCCGGGAGCCGTTTGCATTGCACCGGATCACCATCTCCTGGTCTATGCCGACCTTGCCCGCTGGGAAATACAGCAGCGCATGCGCCGCAACGAGATCGGCAACCTTGGCATACACAATAAGCAGGCTGCTTTTTCCGAACAATACAAGCATGCATTCTTTGTGGACTGGCGGGTTTGCGACCGGTTGAAAAAACAACTGATGCGCCGTTGGGATTATGTGCTGGACACCAATTCGCCGAATGCGCCCAACCTCATAGAAGGCAAATCCATACTGTCGGGGCTTGAACTGGCGGTTCAACGGCCTTTCCGCATTGTTCCTTTTTTCGATCCGGGCCCCTGGGGCGGACAGTGGCTGAAAGAAGTATGCGACCTCGACCGTAATGAGATCAATTATGCCTGGGGTTTCGATTGTGTGCCGGAAGAGAACAGCCTGCTGCTGAAATACGGAAAAGCGATCGTGGAGATCCCTTCCATCAACCTCGTGTTCTACCGGCCCAAGGAATTGCTTGGCGAAAGAATATATGCGCGATTCGGCGATGAGTTTCCCATCCGCTTCGATTTCCTGGATACCATGGATGGCGGCAATCTCAGTCTGCAGGTGCATCCCCTCACGGAATACATCCAGGAAAAATTCGGGATGCATTATACGCAGGATGAAAGCTATTATATGCTCGATGCCCGCGAAGGCGCCTGCGTGTATCTCGGCCTGAAAGAAAATGTGGACCCGGAAGCCATGATCGCCGAACTCAGAAAAGCGCAGGACGGCGGAGCGCCTTTCGATGCAGAAAAGCATGTGGCCAGATGGCCGGTAAAAAAACACGATCATGTTTCCATTCCAGCCGGCACCGTGCATTGCAGCGGGGCCAACAGCGTGGTGCTGGAGATCAGCGCAACGCCTTATATTTTCACGTTCAAGCTTTGGGACTGGGGCCGCCTCGGCCTCGACGGAAAGCCCAGGCCCATCAACATAGATCACGGCAAAAATGTGATCCAATGGAACAGGACCGAATCCTGGGTGAAAAAAAATATACTCGACCTCACTGAACCGGTAAGCATGGCCGAAGGAATAAGAGAGGAAAGAACAGGATTGAATGAGCTCGAGTTCATAGAAACCAGGAGGCATTGGTTCAGCAAAAAAGTGATGCATCATACCCATGGCGGCGTCAATGTGCTGAACCTCGTTGAAGGAAGAGAAGCGATCGTGGAAAGTCCCTCCCATGCTTTCGAGCCTTTTATAGTGCATTATGCGGAAACATTCATTGTTCCTGCAGCAGTGGGTGAATACAGCGTCAGGCCTTATGGCGAATCGGAAGGAAAGGAATGTGCAACGATTAAAGCTTATGTAAGATGAACCTAACGAATGCCGGTATGAATACAACCAAATTCATTTTAAAAGTATCGGTTGTTGCCGCAATCGGCGGCTTGCTCTTTGGTTATGATACTGCCGTAATTGCCGGCGTGATCGGGTACCTGCAGAAAAAATTCGGTCTGTCGTCCGCCATGATGGGCTGGGCCGCCAGCAGCGCCATCTGGGGCTGCGTGTTCGGCGCCATGATAGCCGGGTACTGGAGCGACCGCATCGGGCGTAAAAAAGTGCTGATCATCACCGCCATACTGTTTTTCATTTCTGCACTGGCAGCATCATTCGCAACTAATTTAACGCAGTTCATACTCGCCCGGCTCATCGGCGGATTGGGAATAGGCGCGGCATCCATGCTTTCTCCCCTTTATATTTCAGAAATTGCACCGGCAAAAAACCGCGGCAGGCTGGTAAGCCTGTATCAACTGGCCATTGTGATCGGCATCAACCTCATCTATTTTGTGAACCTCAGGATCGCGGCGCTCGGCGATGAAGCATGGAATATAGAAAAAGGCTGGCGCTATATGCTTGCCTCCGGTATGATACCCGCGCTGCTATTTTTCATTTTGCTTTTTCTTGTTCCGGAAAGTCCGCGCTGGCTCACCAAGAAAAACCGCAGCGCCGAAGCGCTAAGCATCCTTGAAAAAGTAAACGGACAGGCAGGCGCTCAAACCGTAATGCAGGAAATAAAAGAAGCCCTGCAGCATGAAACGGGAACGCTGAAGGAATTGTTCAAACCCGGTTTACGCATGGCCATGATCGTGGGTATCGTGCTGGCCCTGTTCTCGCAGATCACAGGTATCAATGCCATTATCTATTATGCTCCGGAAATATTCAAGAGCGCAGGCTTCGGCGCGGAATCGGCGCTTACCCAAACCGTGATCATCGGGCTGATCAACACGCTTTTCACTTTTGTTGCAATATGGCTTATCGATAAAGCAGGCCGCAAGACCTTATTGCTCTGGGGCATTGCAGGAATGATCGTCTGTCTCTTTGCCGTGGGCCTTTGTTATCATTACCATTTCTCCAATGGGCCCTGGCTGCTTATCGCCATACTCGGCTATATTGCTTCATTTGCCTCATCGCTCGGGCCTGTGCCCTGGGTAATGATCGCAGAAATATTTCCTACTAAAACGCGCGGCATGGCCATGTCGTTCGCTACGGTGGTATTATGGATAGGCGTGCTGCTCATCACACAACTAACTCCCATCCTCCTCGAAAAACTGGGAGGCGCTTTCACATTCTGGATCTTCATGATCAATGCCATCATATTGATCCTGTTCACCTGGAAAAGGATCCCCGAAACAAGGCAGCGCACGCTGGAAGAAATAGAGCAAAGCTGGGTGAAATAAGCCGTTTCACCACACCCGGAATATCTCCCTCGACCCGGTCAGGTACATATCCTGATATCCGGCCATGGCCTGTTCCATTTCCTTCATGGCTTTCGTATCTTTTTGCATGTTCTCCCAGTTTTGCTCGTATGCAGTGAGGTTGGCATACTGGCTGACGATGATCACACGATTGAACTGACCGGTCATATCAGTCAACACCTGCTTTACTTCCGGGCTATCCTTAAACGCTTCCTTGAATTTTTTGGCCAGCTTGGAAGCGTTGCCGGGTTTGCAGACAAAGGTTTCATGCACA
>CAYYZJ010000306.1:0-7228 GCA_964475615.1 uncultured Flavitalea sp.
GGGATGGGTGATACTCGATCCTTTATATAATGTATATTTCAGAAAGACGGGTGGCGTAGGACTGGCCAGCTTCCAGGACGTGAGGAACAACTGGGATTATTATAAAACCCAGTTGCCTGCCGGTTACGACATGCAATACCGTTATGAAGATGTGCGCTATTCCAACTGGGAAAAAATTCCGGTGCTGATGCCTGGCATCAAGAAACTGCTCGATCTTATTCTCGGCAAGCAAAGGGCCGACACCATCTCCATCCGCACTTATTTCCTGAAGATGTATGATTTTTATTTTTACCTGATCCTCATCATTTATATTCCCGTCTTCCTCTTTACACTGAGAAGGCTGATACAGGTTCAGGTCTTTCCGCAGCCCAATATCCCTTTCACATTCTCCAATGTTATCCGGTATTTGAAAGAACGGTTCAGCAGCAAACGGATCAAGAGCAGTGTCAATGCCTGATGCCGTTCATATCGTAATCTGCAAATCGTAGGCGGTAATTCCTATATTTGACCCCAAAATTGGAAGCATGCTCAAAGTAGCTGTATTCGGTGCGGGTCATCTGGGCAAATTTCATCTGAACAACTGGAAAGAAATCAAAAAGGCCGGGCTGATTGGCTTTTACGATCCTGATGACCGCACTGCGCTCGAAGTGTCCGCAAAATATCAACTGCCCCGTTTTACCGATATCGATACCCTGCTCGACCAGTGCGATATTGCCGATATCATTGCACCCACCCCCGTTCATTTTGAACTATGCGAAAAGGCCATCCGTAAAGGCAGGCATGTGTTCGTGGAAAAGCCGCTGGCCAATACCATGCAGGAAGCAAGAGAGCTCGTAAAGCTGGCCAGGGAATCCAATATCAAATTGCAGGTGGGGCATGTGGAACGGTTCAATCCCGCTTATCTTTCGCTGGATCCTTCCACCCTGCATCCGCTCTTCATAGAAGTGCATCGACTGGCCCAGTTCAATCCGCGCGGAACGGAAGTGAGCGTTATCCTCGACCTGATGATACACGATATCGACATCATCCTGAGCCTGGTCAAAAGCGATGTCAAGAATATTTCCGCCAGCGGAGTGGCGGTGATGACCGATACGCCGGATATTGCCAGCGTGCGCATCGAGTTCAATAACGGATGCGTGGCCAACCTCACGTCGAGCCGCATATCGATGAAGAAAATGCGGAAGATGCGGCTGTTCCAGAAAGACGCGTATATCGGCATCGATTTCCTCAATAAAAAAACGGAGATCATCAAACTGAAGACCGACAGCGAGGCCAGCGCATTTGCGTTCGATATCGAAACCATGAACGGAAAGAAGACCATTGCGGTGATCAATCCTCCTGTACCAGAGGTCAATGCCATCAAAATGGAGCTGGAAAAATTCTGCGAAGCCATCCTCAACAATACGGCGCCTGTGGTGTCGGAGCTGGACGGCTATCGCGCCATGGATATCGCTCATCAGATCCTTCAAAAAATAAAACACAATATCATCAATACCTGACCGGTTTTTCATGCAGGCCGACCGAAAGATCCATATCATCTGGTATATCATCAGCGATTATCTCGCAGCTATCCTGGCCTGGATCATATTGTATTTCACCCGCCGGTTCTTATTGTCGGAAACGATCATATCCGGCCACGGGCTTTATCTCAACGACCGCTTCTGGAAAGGCATCGTGCTGATTCCGCTGGGATGGCTGGTCTTTTATGGAATGATCGGCTCCTACCATGAGCTGTATAAAAAATCGAGATTGAATGAACTAACGGCAACGGCTATCTGCAGTCTGATCGGCTGCACGGTGCTGTTCTTTTCCATCGTCATCAACGATCCGCAAACCGATTACCGGTATTATTATAAAGCCTTCTTCACTTTTCTTGCCGCCCAGTTCCTGCTTACCCTGCTGGGAAGATGGATCATACTCACCGCCGTCAGAACCCAGGTGGAAAAAGGCAGGATAAAATTCAACACCTTGCTCATCGGGGCCAATGGCATTGCAGCGAAAACCTATGTCGAAACGCAAAAGGGCCTTCGCGCAGCAGGCTACCGGTACTCGGGATATGTTTATCCGGAATACAATGGCCGCAATCCCATTAGTGATCTGCCTGCTCTCGGATCCGTTGCGGATCTGGAAAAAACCATCGACATGCACCGGATCGAGCTGGTGGTGATCGCCATGGAAAAATCGGAAAAGGAAGAAGTGGAGCGCATCATCGAAAGGCTTAGCGAAAAAGATGTGGCCATCAAGGTTGTTCCGGATATACTGGATATTTTATCCGGAACCGTCAAGACCAGCAGCGTGTACGGGGCGGTGCTTTCGGATATCCATACGGGACTGATCCCGGAATGGCAGCAGCATATTAAGAGACTGATCGATGTGCTGGTTTCCCTGTTTGGATTGATCGTACTGTCGCCGCTGATGCTGTATGCGGCACTGCGTGTAAAACTGTCTTCGCCCGGCCCGATCATTTATTCTCAGGAACGCGTGGGGTATAAAGGGAAAAAATTCAGGATCCACAAATTCCGCTCCATGTGGGAAGACGCGGAAAAGAGCGGCCCGGCATTATCATCGCCCCATGATGAACGCATTACGCCCTGGGGAAAGACCATGCGCAAATGGAGGATCGACGAGCTGCCGCAGCTCTGGAATATTTTAAAAGGAGAAATGAGCCTCGTGGGCCCAAGGCCCGAAAGGCAGTTCTATATCGACCAGATCCTCAGGAAAGCCCCTTATTTCCGGTATCTGCTGAAAGTAAAGCCCGGGCTGACCTCCTGGGGAATGGTGCAGTTCGGATATGCCGAAAACATAACGCAGATGATTGAACGCCTGAAATACGACCTGATCTATATCGAAAACATTTCACTGGGGCTCGATCTCAAGATCATGCTGCATACCCTGCGGACGATTTTCAAGGGAAAGGGGCAGTAATATAATGATCAACTTATCGTTATTTTGATAAAACCTGCTGTGAAAAAAATGGTACTCTTTATGGTCTGCAGTCTGGGCCTGTCTGCTTATGCACAGCAGTACTGGCAGCAGGAGGTCAATTACATGATCGATGTTTCGCTGGATGACGCCGGCCACACCCTCGACGGCTTTATTAAGATACAATACATCAATCACTCGCCCGATACGCTTCATTTCATCTGGTTCCATATATGGCCGAATGCATACAAGAACGATAAGACTGCTTTCAGCGATCAACTGCTTGAAAACGGAAGAACCGATTTTTATTTTTCGGATAAGGATCAACGTGGGTACATTAATCGCCTCGATTTCAGGGTAAACAATCAGATCGCAAAGGTGGAAGATCATCCGCAATACATCGATATCATAAAAATATTGCTGCCCCAACCTTTGACCCCGGGAGACAGTATACAGATCAGCACACCCTTCCATGAGCAACTGCCGTTCAATTTTTCCAGGGGCGGACATATCGGGCAATCCTACCAGATCACCCAATGGTATCCCAAGCCAGCCGTTTACGACCAGCACGGATGGCACCCTATTCCTTATTTAGACCAGGGCGAGTTTTACAGCGAATACGGTCAATATGATGTCCGTATTACCCTTCCTGAAGATTATGTAGTGGCAGCGACCGGGATGCGGGATGCGGGATACGGGATGCGAGATAAGTTGAATAAAATACAAAGCCAGGATAAAAAAAAACCAACCAAAAAACGCGCATCCCGCATCCCGCATCCCGCATCCCGTATCTCGCATCCCGCATCCCCCAAAACCCTCCACTTCATCCAGTCCAACATCCACGATTTTGCCTGGTTTGCCGACAAACGGTTTATTGTGGATCAGGATACCATCAGGCTGGCTTCGGGAAGGATAGTGCATGCATTCAGCTTTTATCTTCCTGAAAGCAGAGAGGCATGGAAGAACAGCATGCAATACATCAAGAATGCAGTGAGGTTTCGCTCTGCGCTGGTCGGCGAATATCCTTACGATGAGGTCAGCGTTGTGGAAGCGGAGACGATCGTTCCGGGAGGCATGGAATACCCAACCATTGCCTGTATTGCCGCCGGCAGTAGCAGTGAATTGGAATCAGTTATTGAACATGAAATAGGCCACAACTGGTTTTATGGTGCGCTGGGCTCCAATGAACGTCGTTATCCCTGGATGGATGAAGGGATCAATACGTATTATGATCACCGTTATGAAGACCGGAGCGGCCGGCATTCCGGAGCAAAAGGAAAATTCCCCGATGACCGCGACAAATTTTTTCTCGACATCATCACCACTGAAAAAACAGACCAGCCGATTTCCACCAGCTCCGGCAATTTCAGCGAAACCAATTATAACCTGATCGCCTATACGAAGACCGGCCTCTGGATGAAACAACTGGAACTAACCTTGGGGACTTCCGTCTTCGATAGCTGCATGCGCGAATATTACCGGCAATGGCAGTTCAGGCATCCTTATCCGGAAGATTTTAAAAAGATAATGGAACAGACCAGCGGCAGGAATCTGGACAGCCTGTTTACTTTGCTCGACCGGAAAGGGCCGCTGGCGCCGGCAGAGCACAAAACGGTCAAACCCACTTTATTTTTTTCTTTCCGCAATACCGACAAAATACAATATATCAATATCGCCCCCGGGATCGGCTATAATGTTTATGACAAGTTCATGATCGGCGCAGTAATTCATAATTTCGACCTGCCGCCGAACCGGTTTGAATTCCTGCTCGCCCCACTGTATGCAACCGGCAGCAAACAACTGAATGGGATCGGCACACTTCGCTATTCCTGGTATCCCGACAGTAAATTCCAGAAAATAACATTCGGCATAAACGGATCGCGATTTTCGAGCTTATCTTCCCTCGACAGCAATGGCCAAAAAATATTCGGCGGGTTTTATACCATCGCTCCTTTTCTCCGCTTTCAGTTCAAGGAAAAAAATGCGCGGAGCACGATGGAAAAATCGATCGAATGGAAAACTGATATCATCGGCGAAAAAGGATTCGATTATGTGCTGAAAAGCAGCGACACCTTATACTATCCTTCGCCGCAATCTTATTCTTCGCGCTATTTGAACCAGTTGACCCTTAATATCGAAAATTACCGTACCCTCTATCCTTACCGTGCCAGCCTTCAATGGCAGCAGGGCAGTGAATTTTACCGCATCAACCTTACGGGAAATTATTTTTTCAATTATGCTCATGGCGGTGGAATGAACCTGCGGGTATTTGCCGCCAAGTTCGGCTATATCGGCGCAAAAACGAGCGCCAAAGAATTTGCTACAGCCATCTATCAGCCCAAGCTTACGGCAGTAAGGGGAGATGAAGATTATACCTACAGCAATTATTTTTTCGGGAGAAATGAATCGTCGGGATTTTCTTCACAGCAGATCATGATGCGCGACGGGGGACTGAAACTGCGCACGGACCTGTTCCAGGGCCTTCAGGGAAGATCGGACAACTGGATCGCTGCCATGAACCTCAGCACGAGCCTTCCGGATAAACTGTTGCCGGTAAAGCTGCCCTTACGGATCTTTCTCGACATGGGAACTTATGCCGATGCCTGGACTTCCAGCAATCCAACGACCGGAAAATTTTTATATGTGGCGGGATTGCAGCTTTCGCTGTTCAAAAACATCGTCAATATCTATGCGCCTGTTTTATACAGCAGCGATTTCAGGAACAGCCTGAAAACAGTTCCGGAAGAAAATACATTCTGGAAAAAAATTTCTTTCAGCATCGATATTCAGGAGATCAATGCTAAACGAATTTTTAGAAACATGCCGTTGAAATGAATGAAACCCACAACATCCGCTATCTCAGGCGAGCCGAAATTGATATTGCAAAATGGGATCAGTGCGTCGATCTTGCACCAAATGGATTGATATACGCTTATTCTTTTTATCTGGATTACATGGCTAAGCATTGGGATGCACTGGTGATGAATGATTACGAAGCAGTAATGCCCTTGACATGGAACAAAAAATGGAGTATTAAATATCTCTATCAGCCTCCCTTTACTCAACAGCTTGGTGTGTTTGCGAAATCAACAATAGATGCTTCTCTAATGCAAAAATTCCTCAACCGTGCAAATCGGCATTTCCTTTTTGCTGAGATATTTCTAAACTATGGTAACCCCGTCGTTCCTGCTTCGGTCAAAAAAAACAATTTCATTTTATCGCTCGATAAAGAATATTCTGCTATCAGGCAGCTATATAAAAAAGACATGTTGAAAAATTTAAAGCACGCCGGCCAATTTTCCCTGAATTATGTGAAAGATTTTGATCTTGAAACAGCCCTGATAACATATAGACAGAAATATGGAAGAAGAACACCTCATTTAAGTAGAAAGGATTATGAAAGATTTGAAAGACTTTGCTTTTACCTGCGTGAAAAAAAACTGATTATTTTGAGAGCGGCATGCATTGACGAATTTCCATTGGCCATTGCCTTATTTTTGAAAAAAAAGAATAGAATGTATTTAATACAATCAACCACTTCCGACGAAGGCCGGAAAATGGAAGCCAATCATTTTTTGCTGGATCATATCATTAAGGAATTCGCCGGCAATGATGTTATATTGGACTTTGAAGGATCAGACATTCCTGGAATAGCCCATTTCTATGAAAACTTTGGTGGAACGAATCAATCCTATTTTTTTTACCGGCATAATGCCTTGCCCTGGCCTGTAAAATACCTGAAAAACTAACTATGCTACAACGCTTATCGAACAAGATCAAAGCCTATATCAGAACCGAACCATTTTTTTTGATACTTGTTCCGGTATTTTTCCTGCTCAAGAATGCCAATACCTATTTCACGGCGATTCCTGGGATGCCAATTTTTATGTTACTTGTTAAATATCTGGCTCTTACTTGTATTTGTTATTTAATTCTTTCCAGATTAATTTCCAAAACCGGATATAAATCGGCTTTATATTTTTTTATATTTCTGATTGTTTATTTCTTTTATAAAGATTTTGATGAATTCCTGCAATCTCAAAAATGGATTTATCCGTTTAACCGGTATAGATGGTCGCTGCCTGCCCTGGGTGTCTTACTGACTGGCACAGTGATTTCAATTCATCGAATGAAATCACCCGGTAAGACAATCGCTTTTCTAAATACATTATTGATTGCCTTCTGTATTGCTGAATTATTATCGCTGGCCTATAAATCCGCAGTTCCAAGCAGTATATCATTAAAAGTGGAGAAAAATATGCAGTTTGACTATACTGCCTCATTGAAGAAAAAACACCCCAATATT
>CAYYZJ010000307.1:0-1734 GCA_964475615.1 uncultured Flavitalea sp.
AATATCTACTTTTCTTATTCCGTGCGAAGGCAATTCACCGGATTGGCCACAGCCGCTTTGATGGATTGAAAGCTCACGGTGATCAGTGCAATCACAATGGTGATATGATGAGCACAACGGCAAATGTAAATTGCAGCACTACCAGCGCTTTTCCGGGAGAGATGGCTGAATGACTTTTTTTGAACTGCTTTTTGAATATGCTTGCCGGCTGAAAGGAGGACAAATAAAACGCCGGATAGCTGCCCGCCAGCAGGCTGGTAAAAAGGATAAATCCCATGCCCGCGATCCAGAAGTAGATATTGTGATATGGAATGGAGAGATTAGCGCCAATGAGCAAATTGAACGATGGAAGCGATAATTGAACGATGACCAGCGCCAGCATTCCTGCAAAACAGGTCGTTAAAAAAGCCTCTGTCATAAACTGACCGATCAGCAAACCTTTACCGGCCCCTGCCACTTTACGAATGCTCACTTCCCTGGCACGCTTCTCGCTCCTGGCAGTGCTGAGGTTCATGAAATTGATGCATGCGATCAATAAGATAACGGTGGCTATGATGCCGAACAGGCGAACGGTTACTATGCGGCCGCCGACAGGTTTCCCGTTTTCAAATTCATTGTATAAATGCCATTGGCTGAGCGGGAAAAGAAAATGCGTCCACACATCATTGCGTCCGCTGTTGACGCAGGTTATATTCCTGATCCTGTCATTAAAACCGGCAACATCGGTATTGGGCTTCAGCAGCAGGAAGGTGGTTATATTATTGCTGAGCCAACTGTCATTGTTCCAGCCTGTTTTTTTGAAATAATCCCAGGACAGCAGGTAGTCAAAATCAAAACGGGAATTGGACGGCAGATCTTTCAATACTCCTGTTACCGTAAAATGATCGGCACTGTCTATTTTAATGATTTTGCCGATGGCTTCCTCATCGCCAAACAGCTTTTTGGCAAGTCTTTCCGTAATGATAATGGAATAGATATTCTTCAATTGCTCATTTTTGTTCCCCTTTACAAGGGGAAAGCTGAACATTTGCAAGAAAGACGGATCCACAATGCTTCCTTCAATGCCCATAAAACTTTTGTTGTTGACGGTAAGAAGAAAACCGCGATTATCGGTGATGCGGGAAAAGGCCTCCACTTCGGGATAGTTTTGTTTTAAAGCAGGGCCAAGGGGCTGGGATGTGACCGGAATAGCCTTTGGTTTCCCATCTGTATTGCTGGTCAGTCCATACACCTGATAAAGCCTGTCTTTATTCACATGAAATTTATCGAAGCTTACCTCGTGCTGCAGCCAAAGCAGAATAAGCATGGCCGCTGCCATGCCCAGGGTAAGTCCGGCAATATTGATGATGGAAAAACTCTTGCCTCCGATGAGATTCCTCCAGGCAGTTCTAAAATAATTTTTCAGCATGATTGAAGTTGAAGTTTGTGCAATTGATTTTTACCAAGAGGATGCCAGATTCTCATTTCCCTGCCAATCAGTTATTTAGCCTATAGCTGTTCCAATCGGATTGCCCAGTTTTGATACAGTGCCTGTACGGTTTGAAATTATCGGGGTTGGTCTTTTTTTTGCTGACATGAACAAAGCTTCAATTGGTTTGTTTTCCTTTTGGATTTATTCAACATCTAAATGAAGAATCAATGGACAGGAAGAAAATTCTGATCACCGGCGGGGCCGGTTTTATAGGCAGCCACCTCGTAGACGCATTACTGAGATCCGATCATTACGAACTGTAC
>CAYYZJ010000308.1:0-1779 GCA_964475615.1 uncultured Flavitalea sp.
ATCGGCCTGGTAAGCGACGGAGGTGTGCATTCGCATATCAATCACCTGAAGGCCATAACCGAAATCTGTTCAAAAGAAGGATTGAAAGAAGTGTATGTTCATGCTTTCACCGATGGCCGCGATACGGATCCGAAAAGCGGTCTCGGCTTTATCAAAGACCTGCAACAGCACCTGAAAGCCACTGTTGGACAAATTGCGAGTATATCTGGCCGTTATTATGCCATGGATCGCGATAAAAGATGGGAACGGATCAAGCTGGCTTATGATGCCCTGGTGAACGGCGCCGGCGAAAAGGCGGGCGATGCCGTTGCAGCCATCGAAGCATCGTATGCCAGGAACATTACCGATGAATTCATTAAACCGACCGTGATAACCGGGAGCAATCAGCAGCCCATTGCCACCATCGCCAACGGCGATGCCGTGATCTGCTTCAATTTCCGCACCGACCGTTGCCGCGAGATCACGGAAGTGCTCACGCAAAACGATATGCCGGATCAGGGAATGAAGAAGCTGTCGCTGCATTATACTACCATGACCCAGTACGATCCGCGTTTTCAGCAGGTTCACGTGATCTTTGAAAACGACGATCTGAAGAATACGCTCGGCGAGATCATTTCGAAAAAAGGATTAAAACAGATACGCATAGCCGAAACCGAAAAATATCCGCACGTCACTTTCTTTTTCAATGGAGGAAGGGAACAGCCTTTTGAAGGAGAGAAAAGGATCATGATCCCTTCGCCCAAAGTGGCCACTTATGACCTCAAGCCGGAAATGAGCGCATACGAAGTGACCGATGCCATCGTTGCAGAGATCAATAACCAAAGCGCCGATTTCATCTGCCTTAATTTTGCCAATGCAGATATGGTTGGCCATACCGGCGTATGGGAGGCAGGAATCAAGGCAGTGGAAACAGTAGACCAGTGCGTGGAAAAAGTAGTTACTGCAGCACTGGAAAACGGCTATACCGTTCTGCTTACAGCCGATCACGGCAATGCTGATTATATGATCAATGAAGACGGATCGCCCAATACTGCGCATACCCTCAATCCCGTTCCTCTTTTCGTTATCGATAAGACCTGGAAAGGCACAGTAAAACCCGGCAAGCTGGGAGATATCGCCCCCTCCATCCTTACCCTGATGCAGTTGGAGATACCGGAGGAGATGACGGGGAATGTGCTTGTGGAGGCATGAGGCCGGAGGTCTGAAGTCAGAGGTCTGAAGGGCATTCAGCCCTCTTACTCAACCCTTCACTTTACGCCCTATCCTTCATACCTCATACTTCCGACCTCTGACTTCAGACCTCCGGCCTCAGCTCCTCAACTTTTTTCTCCCCCAAGCAGCTTTAACTGACAAAATTTGTCTAAATTACAGGGCAACCAGGTTTATATGACCGAAGAAGCCATTTTTCAAGGCTGTTTAAAAAATCAAGCTGCTGCCCAGCGGGAATTGTATAACCGGTACAGTCCCAAAATGCTTGCTGTTTGCTACCGGTTTGCCCATAACAGGGAAGATGCTGAAGATATGCTGCAGGAAGGATTCATCAAGGTCTTTTCTCAGATACATACATTTCAGAACAAAGGCGCTTTCGAGGGATGGATCAGGAGGATCATCGTTCATACTTGCATTAATAACCTAAAGAAAAACAAACGGTTTAATGAAAGTGTGGACATACTTCATGCCAGCAGCATCCAGGTGAGGGAAGAAAGCGTTCCCTCCATTGTTCAGGCAAAGCAGATCGTAGACTGCATACGCATCCTGCCAATCGGATACAGAACCGTG
>CAYYZJ010000309.1:0-5976 GCA_964475615.1 uncultured Flavitalea sp.
CGCACAACAATTACGGGCTGCACAATCCGGGCAATATCATTCATGAAGCAGGAACCGTGCGCATGGGCAATGATCCCAAGCGTTCGCCGCTGAATAAATGGAGCCAGGCTCACGATTGCAAGAACCTGTTTTGTGTGGATGGCGGGCCCTTTGTGTCGCAGGCAGATAAAAACATCACCTGGACTATCATGGCCCTTTCCATGAGAACATCGGAGCATATCGTGGATGAGCTGAAAAAACAAAATATCTAACCGATAAAATATAACCCCAATGGATAGACGCAAATCGATCAAAACATTAATCATCGGAGGCGTATCTTCAACCATCGCGCTGGAAGCCTGCAAGCTGTCCGAAAAAAAAGAAGCACCTGCCTCAACGGAACAAAAGGCAGCGGATGCCGAAGCGGGATCCACCATCAACCGCATGGCTGAAGAAAAAGAATATTACAAAAAAGTAATTGCAGAAAAATTCTTTACCGACGCCGAAATGGCTACCATTACGATCCTTGCCGATATCATCATTCCCCGCGACGAGGTCAGCGGAAGCGCGTCCGATGCAAAGGTTCCCGAGTTCATCGAGTTCATTGTAAAGGACATGCCGCACCACCAAACCCCTATGCGCGGCGGCCTGCGCTGGCTCGATGTGCAATGCCTGAACCGTTACGGAAAGCAGTTCAAGGATTGCGATCATGGCCAGCAGATGGAAATAGTGGATGCCATTGCCTGGCCCGAGAAAGCAAAGCCGGAAATGCGCCAGGGCGTTGCCTTTTTCAACCTCATGCGCAATTTAACGGCAACGGGATTCTATACTTCCGAGATAGGCGTAAAGGATATCGGCTATAAAGGCAATACGCCCAACCAGTGGAACGGCGTTCCGGACGATGTGTTAAAACAATATAATCTTGCCTATACGGAAAAGGAATTGAAGGAATGTGTGAGCTTCAGCTAAAATAATACGGCATCGGGCAGTTTCAAACCACCTGATGCCTTGCTTCAATATATTCGGATCAATTTTCTATCGGATTCAGATAATACCCTTCTTCGCTCAGCACAAAAGTGTTGGGTACAAATGAAAGCAGCGATTGCTTCAACATGGTTGCCGCTTCTCTGAGATAGCTCTGCCCGATTTCAGGCGTACGCATGGCAAACTGCCAGCTCTGAATTTTCAAATAAGCTACTTTACTCTCTTGTAAGATCTGATTTTCAATCTGGCGGAATGTCTGGGCCAGACGTTCCTGCTGGTTTTTGATATTAGGGCTCATAGGGAATGAGTGATTTATTTTTCAAGGATATCTTCAGGAAAACGAAAAAAAAAGCTCAAAATTGTCTTATTATGAATTTTATTACGCTCATCGGCCTGCTGGCAGCTTTCGGAACCACCATTTCTTTCGTGCCTCAGGCCATTAAAACCATCAGAACCAAAGATACTTCAGGAATATCCCTGGCCATGTACCTGGTTTTTACGGCAGGCACTTTTTTCTGGCTTCTGTATGGATTGCTGAGCAGCAATATACCCGTGAGCCTGGCCAATGGCGTTACGCTGGTCTTTGCCTCGATCATTCTTTTTTACAAGATCAGGTATAAATAAACTTCACTATTTGCCGCCGAATACTTTTTTGAGAATATCCGTTACCTGTGCTGCCGGATCCTTGCGGATCTTTTTTTCTTCAATGGCCACATAATAAAAAATGCCGTCCATGGCCTTTTGCGTTACATAGGAAGAAAGATCGGTATTTACCTTATTGAATGTGGTTGGAAGTTTATTATAGGTTTCAAAAACATCTTTCCAGTACTTGGTGGCATTGGTTTTTTTCAGCGAGGTATCGATCACCGGTTTGAAGGCTGCGGTAAGATCGGGCGTGGTTGTTTTTTTGAGATAGGAAGTAGCTGCCGTATCGGTTCCGCGCAAAATGCCTACTGCATCCTGGATGCTCATTTTTTTAACGGCATTCACAAAAATGGGAGCGGCCGATTTGGCTGCATCTTCGGCAGCCCGGTTCACGCTGAGGATGGCGTCGTCCACCAGTTTGCCCATGCCCATGCTTCTCAGGGTCTTTTCCACTTTTTGCGCCTGCTCGGGCAACAGGATTTTTACTGCGGCGTCTTTAAAAAATCCGTCTACTGCCGACAACTGTCCGGCGCTTTTCTGCGCTCCCAGGGTAAGCGCTTCCTTTAATCCGCTCACGATTTCATCGGTGCTCAGGTTAGAGCCGGAAGAAGACCCTCCGCCGATCGCACTTTTAACTTTTCCCAGGAGGCCTTGGGCATTTATGCTGGAAACAGAAATGGCGGCAAGCAGGAACAGGATCAATACTTTTTTCATTAGTCTTAGATTTTAATATTTACAAGGAGTAATAAGACCCAATATTATGGTAAGAGGCTTAATAACGAAAATTTCCAAATGCTTATTACATGAACGGGGGAAAAAGGCCTAAACGCTCAACGCTGAATGCATAACGCTGAACGCTTAACGCGATTGTATTCTTTGCGTTCAGCGTTCTGCGTTCCGCGTTCTGCGTTAAGAGTAAGTGAATCCCTCTGCCCTGGGCATTCTATTGAAAACATCCACGATCTGGGCCGGTGGCGAAGCCAGTTTCCGCAGCCTGGTATTGATCCAGGCGCCATCTACCGAAATAATGGCCGATAGCGTATCGCCATTTTTGATGAGCTGATGACGGATGCTCCAGCGCGAAAAATCGGGCTTGGATTTTGTCAGCTGCAGATCGATGGTCAGCTTGTCGCCCAGCCTCACTTCTTTTCTGAACACGGCTTCTTCCCGGAACAATATCGGGCCGAACTGCAACTGCTCCATCAGCGAAACGGGCAACCCAAATTCTTCCAGAAAACATACACGGCAATAAGCGCCAAAATCATAGTACACGGAATGACGCAAATGAAAATTGGGATCCAGGTCGGCCCATCTTATTTCTATCGGCTTTAAATATTGCTCCATACAAAAGTATTTATTAACTTACTCCAATCCTATGCACCGCAAAATAACAGCTTTAACCCTTATTTCAATATTGGTATGCTTCCAATATGGCAGAATATTGGGTTATATCGGCTGTTCCATCTATAATATTTCCGGCAAGGCCGTCAAATGCGATTGCGAAAAGCAATTCAGCAATGCAGTTAATGAAGACACACAGCCCGCAACCAAAAAATTTGCGATCAAAGAAAGAACGGAAGAATTCTTTATACATCACGCTTCCTTTGCCGTTTCAGAGCCGTTATATCCCGATCGCAATACAACAATGATCTTCAGGGAATGGCTTTTGCCTGCGGGCTTCAGCAATGCTGTTTTCCTGCCTCCGCGCTGTTAATTCCTCACACACTTTCAATATCCCCTGTTATTCAGACTGGCGGGCCTGCCTTTTTGCAGGCGGCAGTCTTGCATTATCCATCCATTAAAGCGCATTATTATGAAATCTAAATTGGTCATATATGCGGCCATTGCCGGCTGCTTTCTTTCATGTAATAAAAAGATCTATCTCAACCGCGAATCGACAGACAGTCATGGAAATCCCATGCTGCTGGGCGTTTGCACCCGCGAAAAGCTTCAACAAAAACCTTATGGCGACTGGTTCAATAAAAATTATACCGATTATCGCATCGACACGGCTGTTGCAGAAAAACTCAGAACAGCATTATCGGGAAAAAGTTTCAGGATATTCATGGGAACCTGGTGCGGCGACAGCAAAAGAGAAGTGCCGCGCATCTGTAAACTGTTCGATTATTGCGGAGTAAGCCAGGCACAGGTTCAGTTTATCATGGTCGACAATCACGATTCAGTGTATAAGCAAAGCCCCGGCCACGAAGAGCGCGGCTTGAATATTCATCGCGTGCCCGATCTGCTGGTCTTTGAACATGGCAGAGAACTGGGACGCATCGTGGAATCGCCGGTACTGCAGATCGAGCCTGCCAATGAACATGCGCGGAAAATGCTTGAGCAGCTTTAAATAAAAATTTTTCTGCAACTGACCTGGCCTTTTCCGAATCCAAAAACTTAGATAAGGTTAGGTCAATTGCCTTATTTTTGCGGCTTAAAATACCAATCATGAAAAAATCGATCCTGCTGATTCCGGCAATAGCAGCAAGCATGCTTCTGACGGCACAGGTTAAAAAAAAGCCGGCAACAACAACGTCCGCTCATCCACAGCCGATACTCAAAACAAATGATGATTCCATCAGCTATGCCATCGGCCTTAGCGTGGCGAATTTTTTCAAGCAACAGAATATAAAAACGGTCAATACCACGCTGGTCAGCAAAGCCATCAATGATATCATGAAGAACGGCAGTCCCGTGCTGAATGAACAGCAGGCCAACAATATACTCATGGCTTGCGTCAGCAAGGCGCAGGCAGAGAAGAATAAGCAAAACGTGGCTGTTGCAGAAGCCAATAAAAAAGTGGGCGAAGCTTTTCTTGCGGAAAATAAAACAAAACCAGGAGTGGTTACTTTGCCCAGCGGACTGCAATACCAGGTGCTTAAAGAAGGCGACGGGCCAAAGCCTGCGGCGGCAGATAAAATAAAATGTCTGTACGAAGGCAAACTGCTTGATGGAACCGTGTTCGACAGCTCCGATCAGCATGGCGGCCAGCCGCTGGAGATCGGCGTAAGCAATGTTATTCCCGGCTGGACTGAAGCGCTTCAACTCATGCCCGTAGGAAGCAAATGGCGCCTGTTCATTCCATCCAATCTTGCCTATGGCGACCAGCAGGCCGGCCCCCTCATCAAGCCCGGCTCTACACTGATATTTGATGTGGAGTTGCTGGAGATAGTGAAGTAGAGAACCTGAAGTCCGAAGTCAGAAGTAAGAGGTCTGATGAAGTCGGAACCATGATTTATAATTTCAGATTTCATCAGACTTCCTACCTCAGACCTCCGACCTCAGACATACAACTTGTCATAATACTCATGCGCCATTCTTCCCGAATCGAACTGATACCGCACATCGCGCATGCCGTTCTTGGCAACATGGCGCCAGGTATCATAGTTGTCGTAATACAAAGGAAGTATCTGGTTTAAAAGAATGTCGTAGATCTTATCGAGATCATACTGATCCTGATCCTGCACGCTCATATTGGTATAATCGGCCTTGGGCACTACAAATCCGCTATTGCCGTTGTTGATGAATTCAGGTATCCATCCATCGTCGGTGGAAAAATTAACGGCGCCGTTCATGGCTGCAGTCATACCGCTGGTGCCCGAAGCTTCGCGCGGCACGCGGGGATTGTTCAGCCAGCAATCCGCAGCCTGCTTGAGCCGCTTCGACAAAGTCAACTCATAACCGATAAGAACAGCTACATTCTTGTATCCCTTGCTCAAATGAACAAGATGATTGAAATCATTGATGGCCGGATAATCCATCGGATAAGGCTTGCCTGCCCAGATGATCTGAACCGGATATCTGCTGTCGGAGGTAAGTTTATTGAAGCGATCGATATCGCGTGTAATCAGTTCTGCCCGCTTGTAACCGGCAAAGCGCCGCGCCCATACGATGGTGAAAATATTCGGATCGAAAATCTTCCCGGTCTGGTCGGCTACAATTTCGAATGCCCTTCTCTTGAGATATTTCTTGCGGTCGTCCCACCAGTAATCATCGCCTTCATCTATTTTTTTATACAATTGCTTGTCGGCCCAGTATCTCCAGTTCTGTGCATTGGTGATGGAAATAATGGGACAGATGCCGCTGTATTTGCTCCACAATGCCCTCGACACCTGGCCATGCAATTGCGAAACGCCATTGGCGATATGTGCAAAACGCAAAGCCACCAGCGAATGATTGAATGCATCGTCTTCGATGCCGGTGAGCTTTCTGGCTTCTTCCAGCGAAAGGCCGTTGAAATAGCTCATCTTGTTGCAGAGATAGATATCATGCTTTTCATTGCCGGCTTCCTCGGGAGTATGCGTAGTGAATACCAGCCGCTTTTTTAATTAGTCGATATTTTTATTTTACTTATGGTATTAATAAAAA
>CAYYZJ010000310.1:0-2754 GCA_964475615.1 uncultured Flavitalea sp.
CTGTTCCGGTGATCCCTTCACTGATATTCATGCTCAACCTGGCCCCGCTGTTCGATCTGCATGCGCCGGCCATTTATATTGAATCCACGCAGTTCCTGCTCATGATCGCATTAACCGTGCTTTTCTGGAAACGCCTTCCGCGATACCTGTTTTATCAATGGTGCATTTTTATTGTGCTGTTTTTATTGCTTTCCTTTTCCAGGATACTCGGACTGCCCGTTTACCTGCAGCGATGGTACACCCTTATACTGAATATTGCACTGGCTGCATTCGGCATTTTTTTCCTGCTGCGGCTCAAGCGAGGTATCCGCGGGTATGGCATCATTGTATTTGCCGCCAGCCTGTATATTTTTTTCAATCTGCTTGCCGTACTGTGCAACCTGTTCGGAAGGGTAACGCTTGCACAGATATTCAGCTCCACGGCGGTTTATTCTTTTGCCCAAACGGTCAGCCTGGCTGTATTCGTGCAACTGGTTACAGAAGCTTTTTTATTGCAGATCCAGAGCAGCCGCATCAGGAAGGACTATCCTGAACATTTTGAATTCGGCTCCATTTCAGGAGGTGTTTTCCGCTTCTTTGTCATACTGGCCGTATTCCTGTGGCTGATCGTATTTGCCGTTAACCTCAATATTTACGCGGCCCTCAGCGATACGCTGGCCAAGATATTGGTAGAACCGCGTTCGATCGGCAGCTTTTCTTTTACGCTGGGCGGCGTACTGCTGTTTCTCGGCATTATATGGATCGCCAACTTTCTGCAGAGATATATTGCCTACTTTTTCGGCGATGTTGGCGACGATGCCGCCTTCGACAATAAGGGCCAGAGATCGAGATTGCTGGTAACCCGCCTCATCCTGCTCATCGCAGGCTTCCTGCTGGCAGTAGCGGCATCGGGCCTGCCTGTGGATAAGATCACTGTTATACTGGGCGCCCTGGGCGTCGGTATCGGTTTGGGATTGCAGGGCATTGTCAACAATTTCGTGTCGGGCATCATCCTGATATTCGACCGGCCTTTGCGCATAGGCGACACCGTTGAGGTGGGCGACAAAAAAGGCCGGGTAAAGGAGATCGGCGTCCGTTCAAGCACCCTGCTTACGCCGGAAGGCGCCGAAGTGATCATTCCTAACGGAGATGTGCTTGCCCATAATATCGTTAACTGGACGCTGAGCAACAACCATGTCAGGACTGAATTGACCTTTACCGTTGAAAAGCCTGTCGATCTCGAAGAGATCAGGCGTTCCATTATGGCAATCGTTCAATCCAATCCCAATGTGCTGCCGCGCAGGAACCCGGAAATACTTACCGGCAATATCACTGCCCAGACAGAAGAAATAAAATTGTATTTCTGGTGCAGGGACGTTGCCCAGGAAGAGATTACCCGCAGTGAAGTTCAGGCCGCCGTTTACCGCGAGCTGGAAAAAAAAGGAGTTAAATTTTCCTAGTGTCGATGCAACGGTCAAAACCCCGGATCATCCGCACTGGGCCCATAGCTGCCGGGGATGGGAATATCTAACAGTCTCAGGTATACGCCGAGCTGCGCCCGGTGATGCACGATCTGGCAATAGGCCGTGCGGATCACCTCCAGCCTGGTGGACGTGCTGTAGATGGTTTCGCCTTCACGCATCGTCCATAGTTCGTCCAGTTGCTTTTCATCGGCCTTTTCCAGCTCGGCCTTTCCTTCGGCCAGCGATCTTTCAAAATACTGCATCAGCTCTTTATTATTTTTTATATCTACCGGCTTGTACCCGTTATTGGCAAAATCGAGTTCACTGGTGGTAAGCGCCATGCTCACCCAGGAAGGCAGTTCGGCAACATGGGTGGCCAGCCGTTTAAGGGTCATGCTTTTCGGATGCGGCTGCCAGTTATATTTTTCTTCGGGAACACGTTCCAGCATCTTGCGGGTGGTCTTCGCTTCCTGCTGCATTTCTTTGAGAAGGATCTGAATCATAGACATAACTATTCGTTTTTGTTTATGATTCAAAAAAAGCAAGGGCGGGTGACAGCCCTATGTCAGCAGCGGATAATTTTTTTTTACCGGCGGCGCCTGCCGGTCTTATCCAGGTATTCAGCCAGCGCTTCGGGATGATCGGTCTGCATGCCTTCGATGCCTTTGCTCAGTGCCTGATTCCATAACGGCGGATTTTCGCGCGGGCCTTCAACATCGAGCCATATCGCTATTCCGTGCCGGTGCACGATGGCGGCCATGCTGCTGTCATAGGCATTATCCACCACGGCAATCTGCACCTGTTCGAGAAAAGCGTTGAGCGCTTCGGGGGATTTAACGGTTTCAGGTATGCTCGTCATCAACGGCATTTCCGGCGCTGCTTTTTTCCATTGGCCGTACTGCTCTTTTTTGTTCAGGTAAACCACCACCTGTTTTTCCATGCCTGCTGCTTTTATTTGCCGGTAGGTTTCTTCCACGTCTGCATCCTTGAAATCGAGGTAGATATTGATCCGGTCTTTGCAAACGTTCAACACATCCTTGAACTCAGGGATGCGGTAAACGGCAGTATCCGATTGATTGGGATTTTTGACCTTCAGTTTTTTTATTTCCGCGAGGGTCAGGTCTTTCACACTCCCGCTGCCATCGGTCATGCGATTGACTGTTGCATCGTGACTGAGCACGAGGTATCCGTCCTTCGTGGTGCGCAGATCCATCTCAGCATAATCCGCACCGGCCCTGATGGCTGCTTCAAAAGCGGCCAAGGTGTTTTCCGGCGCCTGCACATGATTGCCGCGATGGGATATGATGATGAA
>CAYYZJ010000311.1:0-3066 GCA_964475615.1 uncultured Flavitalea sp.
CCTGCCCTGATCCTGTTTATTTTCCTGACCGGGTGCCATCAGTCTGTCCGCTCTGATGCAGCCAATACAGACAGCGTAGCGACAAAGCAGGAGGAAAAACCCAAGGCCACCGATACCATCAAGCCGGTAGCGGCCGATGCCGCGTCTATACTTGCCCGTAAGCAGGTTCCCATCTTATGTTATCACCAGATACGCGACTGGCGGCCTACGGATTCAAGAACGGCCAGGGACTATATTGTTCCGGCCGACAAATTCCGAGAACAGTTGAAAATGCTTGCCGACAGCGGCTATCATACCATATTGCCCGACCAGTTGTACAATTACCTGACCAAAGGCGACCCGCTTCCCCCCAAACCCATTATGCTCACTTTCGACGATACCGATCTCGATCAGTATAGCATCGCTTTGCCGGAAATGAAAAAATACGGATTCAAAGGCGTGTTTTTCATTATGACGGTATCGCTGGGAAGGCCGCATTATATGAGCAGGGAACAGGTTAAAGAATTGTCCGACGAAGGCAATATCATCGGCTCCCATACCTGGGATCATCACAATGTAAAAAAATACCAGGGCAATGACTGGACTGTTCAGATCGACAAGCCCACCAGGCAACTGGAATCCATAACAGGCAAGCCCATACGCTATTTTGCCTATCCCTTCGGCCTCTGGAACCGGGAAGCCATACCGCAGCTCAGGCAAAGAGGCTTTCTGGCAGCCTTCCAGTTGAATGAAAAAAGGGATGATCAGGATCCGCTGTACACCATCCGCCGCATCATTGTTCCCGGCTCCTGGAGCGGGGCCAAACTGGATTACTGGATTAAACAAGATTTTTAATCGTGAATCGTGAGACGTGAATCGTGAGTAGGGAATTTAAACGGTATTCACGATTCACGACTGACGATTCCCGTTCATAAAATAAATCATTATGGTAACATCGATAGACCCTAAACAGCTCGACGCCCTGATCGCATCCAGGCGAAGCGTGTTTACCAATCAGTTCGTGCCTGGAAAGATAATTCCGGACAATATCATTCAGCAACTTCTTGAAAATGCCAACTGGGCGCCCACGCATAAACTAACAGAACCATGGAGGTTTACCGTATTCAGCGGAAAAGGATTAAAAAAGCTCGCCGAATTCCAGGCCACCCTGTATAAGAAAAATGCCGGCGATAAATTCAGGCAGGATAAACATGAAAAGCTGCTCCGCACCCCATTGGAATGTTCGCATGTGATTGCATTGGGCATGAAGCGACATAAGGAAGCCAATATTCCGGAGATGGAGGAGATCGCTGCGGTAGCTGCTGCCGTGCAGAACATCTATCTCTCTACAACAGCTTATGGAATCGGTGGATACTGGAGCACCGGCGGCATCACTTTCGACGAAGAAGCAAAACCCTTTTTCGACCTCGGCCCCGACGACAGGCTCATGGGATTTTTTTATCTCGGATATGTACAGATACCATCTCCCCAAGGAAAAAGAAAACCGGTGAAGGAGAAAATTGTCTGGGTGAGGGAGTAGGGGTGCGGGATGCGGGATACGAGATGCGGGATGCGAGGTACGAGAAATGGATACTAGATGTAAGATGCGGAATATGAGGTATAGGATGTAAGATTGAATGTCAGATTAAGTCGCGACTACTACAATTCAAAATTAATTACTCACATCTCGCATCTTGTATCCCGTATCCCGCATCTCGTACCTCGCATCCCGCATCTCTCACCCCTCCAACCCATACTGCCTCAACACCTCCTCCGGCACTCCTTCCCATTTGCCTGGTGTATTTCCCTGATATCCTAAGTCAGCGATGCCGATTTTGCTGGTGAAGAAACCGGTTGCGGTAAGATCGCGCATTTTATTGAAGAATGCTATACCTTGTTCAAGCCCGGGTTTTGTGTTGAAGGGATAGGCGATATCATGGAGCATTTCGAGCTGCTGTTGCGGAGTGCAGCTTTTGAATTCATTATCGTAGCGGTTCAGGCATTGCATATCCAGCCATCTCAATCCTCCGCGCATGGGTAACTGGTGTTCGGGCTCATCCTTTACAATGAACTCGATGAATTCGGGAACATGGGCATCGGAGGCGCTGCCGCTGATCTCATCTTTCGGAATGATCAGATCGGCAAGAATGCTGATGGTGGCCATTTCATGGGGATTGAAAAATGTCTGCGCATGTAACTGATTATCCCGCTCGATCTCGAAATCCTGCCTCCCCAGCGCTGCTTTTTTTTCGGAGGTAGCGGCAGCCGATTCATCTTTGCATGCTGCCGTCAACACGCTTGCAGCCAGGCTGCCGATGCCGATGGCTTTCAGGCTTTCCCTTCTGTTCATATATTTTGTTTGGTTTTTTGATCGAGGATGTATTCGGCGGTGCGCATGGACAATGCAAGGATAGTCCAGGTGGGGTTTTTCTCTGACTGCTGAACGAATACCGATCCGTCCGTTACAAAAAGATTTTTGCAATCATGCGCCTGGCCCCATTTATTCAGTGCAGATCGCTTGGGATCGTCTCCCATTCTTACGGTTCCTACTTCATGGATGCCTTTGCCCGGCTTATCCAGCCCATAATTATTTTGCGGGCCTGCAGGCTGACCCAGGGGTATGCTTTTCATTTCCTTAATGATGGCCTGCACGGTTTCCTGCATGTGCCTTGCCTGTTTTATTTCTTCATCCTGCCATTTGTAATGGAAGCGCAATACCGGAATGCCGTATTTATCGACGGTAGACGGATCGATTTCGCAATAATTGTCCTCTCGCGCAATAGCGGTTCCATGGCAACCGACGCCGGCCATTGTTCCGTAAAAGCGGCGATAATCATTTTTCAATGAAAGCCCGAATCCTCCCGCGGGTTTCATTTTCCCTTCGCGATCCGGCACAAAACCGTTCATGAAGGGAACCCAGGCGCCTTCAAAACCGAAATAGCCGCCATAGGTGGGCATCATCATGCCGCCGAAAATTTCAAGATGATAACCGCGCGGGAAATCCAGTTTTTTATGATCGAGCCACCAGGGTGCATAAACGTGCAGGCTGCCCACGCCGTCCTCATTGAACCTTTTCCTGTCGAACAA
>CAYYZJ010000312.1:0-2259 GCA_964475615.1 uncultured Flavitalea sp.
CGATAATGGCGATTTCAAGGGCTTTTGCATCGCCAACCCAAAGAAAAAGGAAGCCCTGGTTTACTTTACGCACAGCAATTGGGGGCTGCATATTACAACCGATATACTGAACGCTTTTTTTCCCGCACAAACGTGGTGGGCAGATATTTGGATCGGATATGAATTTTATGAAAAGAACAATATGGGAACATTCTGGAAGGAGCTGGAAAAAAGAGGCTACGATCACGCTTCAGAAATCGCCGGGGATTTAAAACAAAGGGATACGGGTTTTAGGCTTCCTGAAACCGATGTGAACGATCTTGCTTTTATCCTTCTTGGCAAGGGAATGAAAAACGATGCGATCAATATTTTCAAATACAATCTTGCAGCGAACCCAAACAGCGCAGACGCCTACGAAGGCCTTGCAGAGGGTTATGAAGATGCCGGCGAAAAGGAGTTAGCCATTAAAAACTTCAAAAGATCTATCGGGCTGAATCCTAAAAATACCTATGCTGCAGATCATATTAAAAAGCTGGAGAACGAAACGAAATAAATAATTAGCCATTTACGGTATCCCACATCAACATCCTCAAATAAATCTTCCCGTATAACTCTCTTTCACTTTTTTCAATCCGCCTGGAACACCGGCATACACCAGGCTTCCCCCTCCGTCGCCCGCCTCAGGGCCAAGATCGATGACCCAGTCGGCAGAACGGATCACATCGGTATTGTGTTCGATAACGATGATGGCATGGCCCTGTTCGATCAGGGCATGGAATGAATTGAGCAGTTTTTGTATGTCGTGAAAATGAAGACCGGTAGTGGGTTCGTCGAAAATGAACAGGATATGTCCCTGGCCCTTGCCTTTTCCCAGAAAGGAAGCCAGCTTTACGCGCTGCGCTTCGCCGCCGGAAAGCGTGTCGGATGACTGTCCCAGCTTCACATAGCCCAGGCCCACATCGCTCAGCGGTTTTATTTTCTGGATGATATCCTTTTCTTCTGCAAAGAATACCAGAGATTCATCCACGCTCATCTCCAGCACATCGTAGATATTCTTATCCCTGTATTTCACTTCCAGTATTTCCTCCTTGAACCTTTTTCCTCCGCAAACCTCGCAGGTCAGGTGAACATCGGCGAGGAACTGCATTTCCACTACCTGCTCTCCTTCTCCTTTGCAATTATCGCAGCGGCCGCCATCCACATTAAAGGAAAAATGTTTGGGTTGAAATCCCCTTACCTTGCTCAAAGGCTGCCTGGCAAACAGATCCCTGATCTCATCATAAGCTTTGATATAGGTTACCGGATTGCTGCGCGATGATTTGCCGATCGGGTTCTGATCCACCAGCTCCACCTGGGATATATAATCGATATCGCCTTTAACGGCTTTATGCAGACCTACTTTTTCCGCAAACTCTCCTTTCATCTTTTGCAGGGCCGGATAGAGTATCTGCTTGACCAATGTGGTTTTGCCGCTTCCGCTCACGCCGCTCACCACGCATAAAACATTCAATGGAAATTCAACGGTGATGTCTTTGAGGTTGTGCTGCCTGGCCCCTTCAACAATTATAGAACGGTTCCATTTGCGTGTGGTCTTAGGGGGAATTATTTTCAATTCACCTTTCAGGTATTTTCCGGTCAGGCTGTTCTCATTGGCGATCAGCTCATCATAATTTCCGAAAGCCACTACTTCGCCGCCGAGATGGCTGGCCAGCGGCCCCATGTCGATGATATAATCCGCTTCACGCATCATCATTTCATCGTGCTCCACTACTACCACGGTATTGCCGAGATCGCGGAGCGATTTGAGCACATGGATCAGGCGCAGGGTATCCCTGGAATGCAGTCCGATGGAAGGTTCGTCGAGTATATATAATGAATTGCTGAGATTGCTGCCCAGGGAGCGGGTTAACTGGATGCGCTGGCTTTCGCCTCCGCTCAGGGAATTGGCCAGGCGGTTGAGGGTGAGATAGCCCAACCCTACATCGAGCAAGGTGCCCAGCCGGTTCCTGATCTCGATGAGGATACGTTTGGCCACCTGCTGGTCGTAGGCGCTGAGCTGCAGCTCATCGAACCAGCGCGAGAGATCGGCGACCGGCATTTCGCAAAGCTCACCGATATGCTTACCCGAAATCTTCACATAAAGCGCTTCCTTGCGCAGGCGATAGCCTTTGCAATCCGGACAAGGCGTGCGGCCACGGTAACGCGAGAGCAGCACACGGTACTGCACTTTGTAAAGATTCTTTTCCACCTCTTCAAAAAAATCATTGATGCCATAGGCAT
>CAYYZJ010000313.1:0-3742 GCA_964475615.1 uncultured Flavitalea sp.
CGATTGAAACATGAATAAAACGACCGGCTATCAGGGTTCATCCGTTTTTTACCAGGTGGAAGGCGAAGGCCATCCGGTCATATTCCTGCATGGATTTGCGGAAGACGGCAGCATCTGGGATCACCAGGCCCATCACCTGAAAAAAAAATTCCGCCTCATCATTCCCGACCTGCCGGGCAGCGGACAATCTGCTTTCAACCCTCAGCTCTCTACCATAGAAGATCACGCGGACTGCATTAAAGCAATCGCCGATGCCGAAAATGCCGGCGGCTGTATTCTGATCGGCCACAGCCTGGGTGGATACATAAGCCTGGCCTTTGCAGAAAAATATCCTGACTATCTCAAAGGGCTGGGATTGTTTCATTCCACTGCTTTCCCGGATACTCCTGAAAAAAAAGAAGCCCGGAAAAAAAGTATTGAATTCATCCGTCAGCATGGCGCTTATCCTTTTATCCGGCAGTCCATCCCCAACCTGTTCTCGGAAAATTTCAAAAAACAGCAGCCTCAGATCGTTGAATTATTAATTCAGCGTTATGCCAACTTTAACCCCGGATCGCTCGTATCGTACTACGAGGCCATGATCAAAAGGCCCGATCGCAGACAGGTATTGAAAGATGCCGGCTATCCTATTTTATTTATTATCGGCGAACAAGACAAGGCCGTTCCCTTATCCGACAGCCTGAAGCAATGTTATTTGCCGCAATTGTCTTATATTCATATTCTGGAAAACACCGCCCACATGGGCATGCTGGAATCTACCCTTTACTGCAACAATATCCTTGAAGCATTTCTCAGCCAGGCCTTTCAGTAGGTCTTTAATTTCGTTACTCTGTAGTGAAATTTCTTGCGCAAATATTATTGACTGCCGTACTTTTTTTATGCATCGCTCAACCATTATGGGCCAGGCATATCAAGGGTGGAGAAATGTATTATGAATGGCTGGGGCCGGGATCCACACCTGGTACCGACAAATACAGGCTCACCCTCAGGCTTTTTATCAATTGCCAGTCGGTGCAGGGGCAGTTGGAGAACGAAGTGAATATCGGAATTTTCAGGACGCAGACCAACACGCCTGCAGGCGGTTCTCCATTCCTGGCGCCGCTTGTCGAGAGCAGGATGATCAATCTCACACAGCCCAATCCCTGCATCGTCAATCCTTCTCCGGTCTGTTACTGGCTGAGGGTGTTTTCAACCACCATCGAGCTTCCCAAAGAACCGCAGGGATATACGGCAATCTACCAGCGTTGCTGCCGGATCGATGATATCTCCAACCTGAATCCCAATCTCAATATCGGCGCATCCTATACCTGCCAGATCCACGGCAGCAGCTCCATCGGCGCCAATGAACATAATTCCAACCCGGAGTTCCTGGTTAAAGACACGGTGCTCATTTGCCAGAAAAGACCCTTTACGCTCGATTTCGGAGCCACTGATGCCGACGGTGATTCCCTCTCTTATGAATTTGCCCCCGGTTATCTCGGCGGCAGCACGCGCAACCCGGTAGTTACCGATCCGCCGCCGCCCAACCAGCTGGCCGCACTCGCCTACCGGGCCGGGTTTTCGGGCACACAGCCATTGGGTACCGGCGTTACGATAGACCGCAAGACCGGTGTAATATCAGGCATCGCTCCTGCTGCCGGCGATTATGTGGTATGTGTTTTATTGAAAGAATGGAGAAGAGGAGTGGCTATCAGCGAACACCGCAAGGATTTCATTATCCATATTGACGACAGATGCGATTTTGCCTCGGCCGACCTCAAGCCCAGCTATATCACCTGCGATGGATTTACTTTTTCTTTCAAGAATGAAGCGCCGGCATCTCCGTTGATCCATACCTATTATTGGGATTTCGGCATTGCCGGCCGCACCGATGATACTTCCACCTCGCCCACTCCCGGTTTTACTTTCCCCGATGCAGGAGAATACACAGTGAAGCTTTACGTGAACAAAGGCGAAGAATGTTCGGACAGCGCCACTACTTTAATGAAGGTATATCCGGGTTTCTTTCCGGGATTTACGGTCAGCGGATCATGCATCCTGCTCCCGATCCAATTTATTGATACCACTAAAACGAGATACGGGAGCGTATCGAGCTGGGATTGGGATTTCGGCGATGCCACCACGCAGGCCGATACTTCGCAATTACAAAATCCTTCCTGGAAATACAGCGATACCGGAACCAAGCATGTACAGCTCATCGTGTCGAGCAGCATGGGCTGCACCGATACCGTATACCAGGATGTGCCGGTGCTCTCGAAGCCCCTGATAACACTGCCTTTCGACGATACGCTGATCTGCAGCATCGACACCCTGCAGCTCCATGCCATCGGCACCGGCAATTTTAGCTGGACGCCCAATGCACCTTCACTGATGCTGCAATCGAACACGCCCGACCCGTTGGTCTTTCCAAAGACCACTACCATCTATACCGTTAATCTCGATCAGAACGGATGCGTGAACACCGATTCCGTCAGAGTGAGGGTGGTGGATTTTGTTACGCTCGATGCCGGCAACGATACCACCATCTGTCTAACGGATACCATCACCCTAAATCCATCCGGCGATGGTTTGTATTTCAACTGGACGCCGGCTTCCACCCTGGACAATACGAAGATCAAAAATCCGAAAGCCGCTCCTGCCGGAACAACCACCTATACTGTTACCGCCAGCATCGGCAAATGCAATGCAACGGATGAGGTGACAGTAAATACAGTGCCCTATCCAGGCTCTTTTGCCGGAAAGGATACTTCTATCTGCTATGACGATACGGCCCGGCTCCATGCATCCATGAAGGGCGCCCGCTTTACCTGGGTTCCTGCCAATACGCTGAGCAGCGCTTCGGTGCTGGATCCGCTTGCTTTCCCGCTCAGCACTACCACATACAGTTTATATGTGTATGATACATTGGGATGCCCCAAGCCCGGCATCTCCGGCGTTACCGTGAATGTGTTCGACAAGATCAATGCTTTTGCCGGAAATGACACTTCGGTAGTGGTCGGCCAGCCTTTGCAATTGAAAGGAAGCGGCGCAACTTATTTCAGTTGGGATCCTCCGGATCATCTCAATGAAAACGATATTCCCGATCCGGTAGCCATCCTTTCGGAAAATCAAAGCTATGTGATGAAAGCCTATACGGAAGAAGGATGCTATGCGCTGGATACCATCAACATCAAGGTATTCAAAACCGCTCCGGATATCTTTGTGCCCAATGCCTTCACTCCGGGAAAGGCCACCAATAATGTGTTCAGGCCCATTCCCGTAGGCATTTCCTCCCTTGAATTTTTCCGGATCTATAACCGGAACGGACAGCTCATGTTCAGCACCAGTACAATCGGCAGGGGATGGGACGGCACCTATGCCGGAAAGCTGCAGGATGCAGGCGGCTTTGTATGGATGGTGAAAGGAACAGACTATACCGGAAAAACCATCTTCAAAAAAGGCACCATGGTGCTGGTGCGATAGTTGACCGATATTTGCTGATCCGCCCAGGGCAGATAATTAAATTTTCATAAGCATGGACAAGATCGTTTTCATTACAGGCGCCAGCTCCGGATTCGGCAAAGCCTGCGCAGAAAAATTTGCCGCCAACGGCTATCGGCTCATCATCACCGGCAGAAGAAAAGAAAGGCTGGAAACCCTGAAGCAGCAACTGGAAAAACAATTTTCAACAAAAGCGCTGGCGCTTGCATTCGATGTGCAGGATCGCCATGCTGTTTTCAATGCCATCGGAAGCATTCCCGAT
>CAYYZJ010000314.1:0-1975 GCA_964475615.1 uncultured Flavitalea sp.
TGGCGAAAGTGGGAAATGCCGCCAGCACGCCGATCTGCAGGTTGGATGCGCCCATCAGCAGGGCCATCGCCACCAGGAAGGCGCCGCCCGTTAATGTGGTCATGGCCTCTGCCGCCAGCCCATCTCCGATTACATGCCTTAAACCGGTTTGCACTTCTGCCTCGGTCAATGACGCCTTTGGTTGTAAACGCATAAACTGATGAAAGCATATAAAACTGTGGAATCAAAACCCTCAACCCAAGCGGCAATGATTATACCAGACCTCAGCCCGGCGAACCCGGCAGCGGAAAACCGGCTGGCACAATATTTTAATTCTATTTCATGACAACATTATTATCGTAATCTAAAATTGTTTTTTATGGCAACAGCAACCCCGGCAGCACCTTCTACAGCAGCAGATTCCAAATTGCAGGAATTCTTTGTGGATCAATTGCAGGATATTTATTGGGCAGAAAAAAAATTGGTGAAAACATTGATCAAACTGGAGCAGGCTGCCACCAGCGATAAATTAAAACAGGCTTTTATGGATCACCAGATGGAGACCAAAAATCATGTGAGCCGCCTCGAACAGGTGTTCAACATGATCGGTGAGGAAGCCAATGCGCAGAAATGCCCGGCCATGGCAGGCATCGTGGATGAAGGAGAAGAAATCATCGACGAAACGGAAGACGGAACAGCACAACGGGATGTGGGATTGATATTTGCCGGACAAAAAGCCGAACATTATGAAATCGCCACCTATGGCGGGCTTATTCAACTGGCCCATACCCTGGGCCGCGATGATGCAGCACAGATACTTACGCAAACATTGCAGGAAGAAAAAAAGGCGGACGCGCTGCTGACTGAAATTGCCGAAAACAATATCAATTATCAGGCAGCAAAGGAAACCCGCTGAAAAAAAGCCTATATTATAAAAAGGTGTTCCTTCAGGAATGCCTTTTTTATTTTCCCCCGTTCAAATAAAAAACAATAAAATAACAGTCGTATACCAGGGTATTCCATATTTTCGGCATTATTTTATTTATTAACTCAAGATGCCGAACCGGGGCAAAATATCCACGCCGGAACAACAATGAGAAACTCGACTGTTCATTTTACTGCATTGATCGCTTTTCTTTTTTTTACCGTTCAAACAGCAATCGCACAGGCGCCCGCGCCCGATACCACGCAGAAAATAGTTCCTGGCCGAAGCAACAGCCCAGAACAGCAAAAAAAACCTTATGTCATTCTGATCTCTGCCGATGGCCTCCGTTATGACCTCGTGGATAAATATCATGCCGCCAACTTATTGCAGTTGCGCGATGAAGGCATCAATGCCGATTATATGCTGCCATCCTATCCATCGCTCACTTTTCCCAACCATTACAGTATTGTAACCGGCCTCTATCCTGCGCATCATGGCATTGTGGACAATACTTTTTATGATGAGAAGAAAAATGCAGTGTATTCGATAGGCAATAAAAAAGCAGTAGGCGACAGTTCCTGGTACGGAGGCACTCCGCTTTGGGTGCTGGCGGAAAAACAGCAACTGCTTTCAGCCAGTTTCTACTGGGTGGCATCCGAAAGCGCCATCCAGGGCGTGCGGACTACGTATTATTATATCTATAATGAAGCCATACCTATCGACCAAAGAATTGCAACCGTAAAAAACTGGCTGGAGTTACCTGAAGATAAGAGACCGCATTTCATCACTTTTTATTTTCCGGAAGTAGATCACCAGGAGCACCACTATGGGCCCGATTCCAAAGAAACGGAAGAAGCCGTTCAATTCGTGGATCAAAGCGTAGGCAAGCTGGTGAGCGCTGTGGATTCCCTGCACCTGGATGTAAATTTCATTTTATTGTCAGACCACGGTATGGCTGCCATCGATACTGTGTCTACACTGCCTTTGCCCGCCGCCGTCGATACCACCAAATTCCTGGTTTTGCCGGGCCTTCCGCTGCTGCACCTTTATGCAAAAGACAAACAGGCAGTA
>CAYYZJ010000315.1:0-3208 GCA_964475615.1 uncultured Flavitalea sp.
CCCAGCCCGATGGCATTGTTCTCGAGGCTCTGGCAGGCTTTCTGAACGGCTTCCGTAAAACTCCTGCCGATGGCCATCACTTCGCCAACGCTTTTCATCTGCAGGCCCAGCGTATCGTTGGCGCCTTTGAACTTGTCGAAATTCCAGCGCGGCATCTTCACGATCACATAATCCTGCACCGGCTCAAAATAAGCGGAAGTGGTTTGGGTGATCTGGTTTTTCAGCTCATCGAGCGAATAGCCGATGGCCAGCTTGGCCGCGATCTTGGCGATCGGATAGCCTGTAGCCTTTGAAGCAAGCGCTGAAGAGCGGCTTACCCTCGGGTTGATTTCCACTGCTATCAATTCCTCGGTATCGGGGTTCAGTGCGAACTGCACATTGCATCCGCCAGCAAAATTGCCGAGCGAGCGCATCATGAGTATGGCCTTGTTGCGCATGTCCTGGAAAGCAGTATCGCTGAGGGTCATTGCAGGCGCTACGGTAATGGAATCTCCCGTATGAACGCCCATGGGATCCATATTCTCCACGGTGCAGATGATGGCCACATTATCACTTTTATCGCGCAGCAGCTCCAGCTCGAATTCCTTCCAGCCCAGCACGGCTTTTTCTACCAGCACTTCATGAATGGGAGAGGCTTTCAACCCCTTGTCGAGCGCGGCATCGAGGTCTTCCTTGCCATGTACGAATCCGCCGCCCTTACCGCCGAGTGTGAAAGAAGGACGGATGACCAGCGGAAAGCCGATCTGCTGGGCAAACTCTTTTCCTTCCAGCATGGAATTGGCCACTTTGGAAGGAGCTACCGGAATGCCGATCCTGAGCATGAGCTGCCTGAATTTTTCGCGATCCTCGGCGGTTTCGATGGCTTCCACATCCACGCCGATCAGGCGCACATTGTATTTGTCCCAAACTCCGAGCTCGGCCGCTTCCTTGCAAAGGTTAAGGGCCGTTTGTCCGCCCATGGTCGGCAGTACGGCGTCGACCTGGTTTTCTTCCAGGATCTGTTCAATGCTTTCCACTGTTAAGGGCAGCAGGTATACCTTATCGGCCATCATCGGATCGGTCCTGATGGTGGCGGGATTGCTGTTGATGAGTATCACTTTAATCCCTTCCTCCCGCAGGCTTCTTGCGGCCTGGGAGCCGGAATAGTCGAATTCGCATGCTTGTCCGATGATGATAGGGCCGGAACCAATGATAAGTACCGAGCGGATAGAAGAATCTTTAGGCATTTCAAAACAAATTCCGCAAAAGTAAGGAAGGAGAATTAATATTTAAGATTTAATATTCGGGTTCATACGGAAATAAAAAAGCCCCGGTATCAACCAGGGCTCCGATGATAGTAGAGATGTATATCGAGATTAATTAATTGTTATGATAAGCCGCCATTTCAATGTCATCCAGCAATACCCCACCCTTTCGGGCAAGCATCCTTCTCTCGGCGATCAATCGCTTATTCTCGTATTTACTTCTGATTTTAAATACCCATTTTTGCCTGGCTTCCTCGCCCCTGAACAGTCCTATTATGGCACCAACAGTGACTGCCAGGAATACGACCAGCTTCTTTCTGAATGTGTTCATAATGCCTCTTTTTAAAGTGTAAGCACCGCCCGTTAATAAGACAATTCTTTATAGCCAAAAGCTGTACCAATTTTTAAAATTTTTATACCACTAACTGGGTATTTTATTGAAATTTTTTCATCGCTTGTACGGCTTCATTCAGGAAAACGCTTGTCTGTATTGAGTTTGACGCTTAATGAGCTGTACAGGTAACATTTTGGACCGGATAAATTTTAATTTTTCGTTATTGCTTTTAGTTTATGTTGAAAAGTCCTGTTCCGGTTTTTTTAGGGAGATTTGTATTTTTCCCGTTAAAAGAAATCTGGCTAATGAAGTCTTTTTTTTGGAAGATACTTTTCCTGTTCATCAATATCCCGGCTTTTTCACAGCTTTTCCCTCCAAAGAATTATCCCAAAAATTATTTCCGCGATCCGCTGAATATTCCCATCAGCCTCGTTGCCAATTTCGGCGAGCTCCGTCCGGGTCATTATCACATGGGGTTGGACATAAGGACTGAAAGGCGGCAGAACCTTCCCGTGTATGCTGCGGCCGACGGATACATTGCCCGCGTAAAGATCGAACCCTGGGGTTTCGGTCAGGCCATTTACATCAATCACCCCAATGGATATACGACTTTATATGCGCATCTCAATGCATTTTATCCTGCACTGGCTGCATACATCAGGCGTCAGCAGTATAACATGGAAAGCTGGCAATTGTTCATCGATATTCCGCCCGGGTTGTTTCCGGTAAAAAAAGGAATGCTGATCGCATACAGCGGCAATACCGGCGGATCGCAGGGCCCGCACCTGCATTTCGAGATCAGGAGGACTGCTGAAGACATTAACCTGAACCCGATGTTATTTGGACTGCCCATTCCGGATAATACCAGTCCCGTCATTAAGCAACTGGCCGTTTATGACCTGGGTAAAAGCATCTATGAACAATCGCCGCAGCTCTATCCTGTAAAAAAAGCGGGAGATCGATATTCCGTTATTCCCGACACCATTCTGATCAGTTCGCCGAAAGCAGGCTTTGCCGTTTCTGCATTCGATACCCAATCGGGCTCAACCAACCCGAACGGAATTTATGAAGCAACGCTGTATCACAATGGAGACCCCGTTACCGGTTTCCAGATGGACAATATCAGTTATGCCTATACGCGCAATATCAACGCCCATATCGATTACAGAACAAAGGCCGCCAACGGCCCCTACCTGCAGCAGTTGTTTGCATTGCCCGGCTGCATTAATTCCATTTACCCGCCTGCAGGCCAAACCGGCGCTATCGACATCAGCGACGGTCTTGTTCATGCCATGCGCATTGTAATCAAAGATGCTTATGGCAACAGCGCTGAGCTGAAATATTGGATACAGTTCAAAAGCGCTGCTACCGTCAATCCTCCGTTCCCCGGCAAAATATTTTATCCCGGCATGCTCGACGGATATGAAACCGACAACTGTGCATTTTATATCGGCGAAAGATGCCTCTATGATTCTGTTCATATCAATTACGTTGCATCCAATCTGTCCCTGCCGGGCATTGTTTCGGCTGCACACAGTATTGGTTCCATCTATATTCCGCTGCAGGATTCATTTCTCGTACGCATCAGGCCCAATACCGATCTTTCTCCCGATAAAAAAAACAAGGTGCT
>CAYYZJ010000316.1:0-4113 GCA_964475615.1 uncultured Flavitalea sp.
TGGGATCATTTTTCCGCTCCGCTGATCGTGAACACCATCATGATCTGGTGCTGGTACCGGATGGCTTCCCTGTATGGCGATCAAAAACCGGTTGGAACGATCTTCAATATCGGGTTGCTCACCGGCCTGGCCAGCCTGCTCTATATCCCGGCCATGGCTTTTCTGCTACTGATCTTTTTTGCCCTGCTCATCATGCGGCCTTTCCGGATACAGGAATGGGTGATCTCGATACTGGGCTTTACCTGTCCTTATTATTTTTTATTGATCTTGCTGTATTTTACCAACCAGCTCAACTGGAAGAATGTCGTACCGCATATTGTGTTTACCATTCCTGCATTGCCCCAGTCCATCTGGATCAGCATCGGCCTTATGCTGCTGGTCATTCCATTCATGATCGGTGGATATTTTGTGCAGCATAATCTCAATAAAATGCTCATCCAGGGACGGAAAAACTGGAGCCTGCTGCTGGTATTCCTCATCTCGGCCGTCCTGGTGATCCTCATCAACAAAGCCAATTCCTATGAGAACTGGATCGTTACTGCAGTGCCTTTCGCCGCTTTTCATGCCGCAGCCTGGTATTATCCGAGCGATAATATATTGCCGAGAATATTGCACTGGATCTGCTTTGTGTTTGCGATGCTCATCAATTACTTCATATAGGTGCAAATTGTTACCTTTGCCTATAATTTACTCCTTCATGAAATTCGGCATTGTTGTTTTCCCGGGCTCCAATTGCGATCGCGATATGCAGGATGCCCTTCAACATGACCTTGACCAGGAAGTGATCATGCTCTGGCATAAGGATACCGACCTGAGCATGTTCAGCACCGACGACTGCATCGTGCTGCCCGGCGGATTTTCCTATGGCGATTACCTGCGCTGCGGCGCCATTGCCCGCTTCAGCCCGATGATGCAGAGCGTGATCGATTTTGCCGGCCGGGGAGGGAAAGTGTTCGGGGTTTGCAACGGGTTCCAGATCCTCTGCGAATCGCATTTGCTTCCCGGCGTTTTACTGAGAAATGCCAACCAGCAGTTCATCGGAAAAAATATTTACCTGCGCGGAGAAGGCGACCAGGGAAAAGCGCTCAAGATACCGATCGCACACGGCGAAGGCCGGTACTATGCCGACGAAAAAACCCTCGACGAGCTGGAAGCCAATAACCAGGTCATTTACCGCTATTGCGATAAGCAGGGCAATATCAGCCTATCGGCCAATCCTAACGGGGCTTTGAGAAATATTGCCGGCATCTGCAATAAGACAAGAAATGTATTCGGCATGATGCCTCATCCTGAAAGAGCCTGTTCCGAATCGCTTGGCAATCTGGACGGAAGGCTGATCCTGCAGGCGCTTTTCCTGAGCAATACAGTCAAACCGGCAAGCCGCGAAAGCCAATTGGTCAATTTTTAGACTTTTCTTAGCATCTCTTATAGGAACTTTGTTTGAATAGTATACCGTACTTAAACAGCTTTTATGAAAAGAACCTTACTCTTTAGTCTGGCTTTCGTTATGATCATCCAGGCCGCAACGGCCCAGTCGAGCAAACAGGTGCAATGGTCGTACAGCGCCAAAAAGATCGGCGATAAAACGTATGAAGTGCACATGACCGCCACCATCAACGGCGATTATCATTTGTATGCGCAGGATGCCGGCGGCGATGGGCCGGTGGCCACTTCATTCAGCTTTGTCAAATCGCCTTTGCTTATTTTCGATGGCGGCGTGAAGGAATCGGGCAGGCTGGTCAAGAAATTCGAGAGCGTCTGGAACCACGATGTACGGTATTATGAGAAGAATGTGGATTTTGTGCAGGTGGTGAAATTGAAGAGCAATGTTAAGACCAACTTCACGGGAAAAGTGGAGTTCATGGTTTGTAACGACAGGCAATGCCTTTCGCCTTCCGAAGTGGAAGTGAAAGTTAATGTTGGCGGATAGTCGGCATCCCGACAATCGAAAAGAAGATAAAACGAGTTCTTTGAACGGGCTCGTTTGTTTTTTAATAATGAAAAGAAGATTATCATTCCTGATCTGTGCTTGTCTGTCGCTGATGCAAGCTGGGGTATTTGCCCAGGATTCTGCATCGGGCGTTGTACACTGGGATTTTGCCGGTTCCAGACTAAAAGACGGTCATTACCTGCTTTCGCTGAAAGGAAAGATCGAACCGGGATGGAAGCTTTTTTCCACCACCATGACCGACGATCTTCCCAATTCAAGGGTATTGCTGGATAGCGGGAACGCGGCAACACTCACCGGCATTGAAGAGCAAGGAAAGCTGGAAGCGAAAAAGGAACCGTTGTTCGACAATGCCGAGCTGAAATATTTCGAGAATGAGGTTGACCTGCTGGTGAATGTAGATGCGACCGGTCAGCAGAAAGACATCAAAGGCCAGATCAATTTCATGGCCATCAAAAACGATAGCGTGGTGGGGCCGGAATCGGTTCCGTTCCGTTTTTCTTTCGATGCCGGCGGTAACCTGGTTGCTCATGCTGGCGGTCTGCAGCAATCGGCCGAAGCTGCCGAAGCACTGAAAAGACAATCCATCGACTTCAATAATCCCGTCAATAAATTCGGAGGCACCGGTGCGGAGAACAGCAAGTCCAGGGGACTATTGAATATTTTCATCCTCGGATTTCTCGGCGGGCTGGTGGCCCTGCTCATGCCCTGCACTTTTCCCATGATCCCGCTCACGGTTTCCTTTTTTACCAAACGGGTGGAAAGCCGCTCGAAAGGGATCTTCAATGCATGCATGTACGGATTTTTTATTTTCCTGATTTACGTGCTGCTGAGCCTTCCTTTTTATTTCCTGGATGCCGGCAGTTCGGATATCCTCAATAATATTTCCACCAATGCCTGGCTGAATCTGTTTTTTGCTGCCGTGTTCATCGTGTTCGCCATTTCTTTCTTCGGTTATTTCGAGATCACGCTGCCTTCACGGTTCAGCAATTCGGTGGATGCCCGGTCGAGTATCGGCAGCCTGGGCGGTATTTTTTTCATGGCGCTCACACTGGCCATTGTTTCCTTTTCCTGCACCGGCCCCATCCTGGGAACCTTGCTGGTAGGAGCGCTTAACCAGGATGGAGGAGCCATACAGCTCACCGTTGCCATGGCGGGTTTCGGGCTGGCATTGGGATTGCCATTCGCGCTGTTTGCGCTTTTTCCTCGCTGGCTGCATTCTCTGCCGAAATCGGGCGGATGGATGGATACATTGAAGGTGGTATTTGGATTTATTGAGCTGGCGCTGGCCATCAAGTTCCTTTCCAATGCCGACCTGGTGATGCATTGGGGCATTTTAAAACGGGAGATATTTTTCGGGATCTGGATCGTTATCGGTCTTTGTATCGTGCTTTATCTTTTCGGTGCATTCCGTTTCGGGCATGAAGCGCAGTCAAAAAAGCTTCCGCCATTGCGGATCGCTTTTGCCTTGCTCTTTCTTGCCTTTACTATTTACCTGGTTCCCGGCGTTACCAAAACGCAGTATGCCAATATCGGCGGCATCATCAGCGGATTTCCACCCCCGCTTTCCTACAGTTTGTATGGAAAAGACCTCATTAAACTCAGCGGACTTGAAGCCAATGTGGTGAATGATTACGATAAGGCTCTGCAGCTTGCCCGGGAAGAGCACAAGCCAGTGCTGATCGATTTCACCGGATGGGCTTGCGTGAACTGCCGCAAAATGGAGGAGAATGTATGGACGAAAAAAGAAGTGAAGTCGCTGATCGAAAAAAACTATATTCTCGTTTCCCTTTATGTGGACGACAGAAAGCCTTTGCCCGAGCAGCAGCAATTTTTATTCACTTCCTCCGATGGTTCCAAAAAAGCCATCCGCACCATCGGCGACAAATACATTACCCTGCAGTCGGAGAATTTCAGGAATGCATCCCAGCCGCTTTATGCCATTATTTCTCCCGATGAAAAGCTGCTCAATCTTCCGGTCGGATATACTCCCGATGCAAACCGTTATCTCAATTGGTTGCAGAATGGGGTGGAGGCGTTTCAGAAGCTGAGGAGCAATGTATCGCTGGTGAAGTGATTGATACAAAAAAATAGTCGTATTTTTATAGGAAATAAATTCAAGTTATGCCGGATCCAACCTTTCATATTCGTATTAAAAAAGAATA
>CAYYZJ010000317.1:0-2867 GCA_964475615.1 uncultured Flavitalea sp.
TCGCTCACCACCGGTTATTGCCTTCGCAAATACACGGCTTTCAATCCCGATAATTCAGGCAATCTCGACGGCGATCTGAAGCAGCCCATTTTGCGTACGGCCGATGTATATCTTATTGTAGCGGAAACCAAGATCAGGCTGAGCGGGCCCGGAGCGGGCGATGCAGAGATCAATGCCGTTCGTGAAAGAGCAGGGCTTCCCGATATTTCAGGCGCAGGAATGCAGCAACTGATCCATGAGCGCCGCGTGGAGCTCGGCGGAGAGAATACCCGCCATTTCGACCTTATGCGCTGGGATAAAGTAGGCATCGTGAACCTGGACACCATTTACGGCAAACCCAAAACGGCATCGCCGCTGGAGCCGTATAATGGCGCGGTGGTCATTCCGGCAAGAGCCTTTAAACGTCCCAAGAACTATTATCTGCCCATACCGCAAGTGGTGATCGATGAAAGCAAAGGCGTGCTGATCCAGAATCCCAACTATTAATTTTTTTGCAGGTGGTAATTATGAAGCCCATGCCGCAATGGTGTGGGTTTCTTTTTTTGGTCGTAAATAGGGAATTTATTTGAAAAATTTTCCCAGTGCGATACCAAGTTGGAAAGAATTTTTACGGGCAATTTCAGCGTCTGAAAATGCCTTTCTCATGATCGGAGAGGCTGTCTCGCTTCATGCGGGATGGCCTTTTTTTGTGGTGTCGGTCTTCTGCGAGATTTGATAGATGCAAAATAGGCGGGTAAGTTTGGCTGAGTAAATGTAAAAATTAAACTTCCTGAGAAAGCGCTTTCTTTGCATAATTGTTACTTTCAACGATTTCTCCATTTTTATCATATACAACTAATTCCGAACCATATCTTTTTGCTATATCCTTTGCTACTGACACGGCTTCACGTTTGGTGTCAGTAATAATCGTAAATTTTTCGTTGCCTTCACTTTTAACTGCCCAGCCATTACCAACAGGAATTACATATTGGCGTTTCCTATTAATTCTCTTTCTTTTTTTCATAATCCAAAGTTAATCAATTTCTTTAATTATTTTGCTGGCAGCTTTAAGGTAATTCTCAGCATCTTTTCTTAAAACCCTCAATTTTTTATATCTGTTTTTCGGATCCCATTTCGACAATATCGCCCATTCAGTCAAGAATTGGCCTTTTATTTTTAATTCCACACCTGAATATTTTAAGAGCTGATTCAAATCATGGTTGCGAATGTCCTGTATCTTGATACCTAAAGTCTGGGGAATATTTTTATTAATGTGATCAATATAGTTCTTGAGCTCCTCCCTTGTTTCAGGAAAACCCTGATTAAATTGAAGCGTTCTGCAGATTTTATGTTTTAAAGCAATTTCAATGCCATAGCCTGCATATAAACAGAAGCAGGAAATCGCTTCCGGTCTTTTAGCACTTTGGCATCTTTTATTTTATTCAAAACCAGATATCTTAAAGTTTGAATTGGTATCATCAAAGATTATTTTTTGCCAATCGGATATTGTTAATCAGTTTAAATAAAGATAACAAAACGATTGTAAACCATGTTTATGTAAATAATTTCAGTTAAATGAGTATCGCATGTACGCTTTTTTCTCTATAGAAAACACAAGCTCTGAACTCTTTAACAGTAATCCGAATGAATTCATCAATATTGCTGTATTGCATTATTGCTTTTGCTGCAATCGGCTTCAATAAAAAAACTGCAACCCCCCAGCCTGTTTATACAGATACCGCATTCAGCCAGGACTTCAGCATAAAATATAATCTGGTATCAGACAGCCTGCAATTAAAAAAAGTATGCTGCGACCGCAATGCCGTTGTTCAGATATTATCTTCAAAAAATTTGTTGCGGACTGCTGCTGGCGAATTTCTCTATCCCGGCAGGCTTGTTCCCGATCTGTCTTACCGCCCCATGCTGAACAAAAAGATCAGGAGCATGGCGCTTTATAATGATCAATTTGTTTATGTGGACGATAAGGCCGTTTTCAGCAATGCCTGGGCAGGAAAACTCTATTGCCGGCATAGCATGCCGGACGTAAAATTGTTTTGCGGAGGGCAGGATTTTGCCTTTCTGATCTCCAACGGCAAAGCGCTGCAGTACTTAAAAGACAGTGAACTGATCTGGGAAGGCAGTTCATCAGACAGTATAACCGATATGTTCTTCGATAAATCGAGAAATGCATTCTGGATTCTGGGTAAGCAAACGATCTCCATGCTGCAGGATAAAAAATTGATGCTGAAATATTCCGGAACCAATCTTACCTGCTTTACCCTCGCCGATAACGGCAAAACCATCATTGCAGGTACCCATGACGGTTATATCAGCATCGATGCAGAAACGGGAAAGCAGATCGGCGAAATCAATAAAAAACTCCCGTGCACGGATATTACTATCATCCGTGAAATCCGCGATAAGCTATGGTTCGGATCTTCCAAAGGCGCATTCTTCCTGCGCGATGACGGTAAATTCAATTACTACGCTTCAAAGCGATGGCTGCCATCAGACAAGGTGATCGATATAGCAAGCGGAGAAAAAAACACCGTGCTGATCCTAACGGATAAAGGTCTCGGCGAAATACATTTCAAAACCATGACGCTCCAGGATAAAGCGATGTATTATGAAAAGCAGGTTAGGGCCAGGCATATCCGCCATGGATTCAATGCCGGCTTCTCCGGCATGAAAGAAGGAGACCTGGGCGCCGGCACCATGGAGGATTCGGATAATGACGGCCTGTGGACATCCATGTATCTGGGCGCTGAGGTGTTCCGTTATGCGGTTACGCATTCCCCGGAAGCATTACAGAACTGCCGCGAATCCATGGATGCCATGGAAACGCTGTACAGCATCAATCCGGTGAAAGGCTTTCCTGCACGGTCTTT
>CAYYZJ010000318.1:0-1891 GCA_964475615.1 uncultured Flavitalea sp.
CTTCTTTTCATAATTCACCAGGCCGTGTTCGATCAGGAATTTGCGGATATGCGTAGCGACGATCTCGTTGGTCGCTAAGACATCTACTTGCTTGCCTTTCATGGTATAGAAATCAGCGATCTCTTTTTTGATGAGCGGATAGTGCGTACAGGCGAGGATGAGGGTATCGATATCTTGCAATTCCGGGCTGTTGAGGTATTCTTCGATCACGAGGTGGGAAACCTGCCCGTCGACAAACCCTGATTCGATCATGGGTGCCAGCAAGGGGGTGGCGAGTTGATGCACTTCCACGGAAGGGTCTTTCTGCAGAATTTTATGGGCATACACTCCGGAACGGATAGTTCCTGTTGTTCCGATCACTCCCACTTTCTTATAACCTTTGCGGATGACATCTTCGACCACTGGATCGATCACATTGAAGACATAGGCTTTATCGCCGGCCATATTCTCCAGCATCTCGAAAGCCACGGAAGAGGCCGTATTGCAGGCGATCACGATGATCTTGCAGTCTTTGGACAAGAGGAAAGCGCCGATGGTTTTGGTGAAGTAGCGGATGGCGTCGGGGGATTTATCACCGTAGGGTAGATGAGCTGTGTCGCCGAAGTAGATGAGTGACTCATTCGGCAATTGCTGTAAAATAGCATTGGCGACCGTAAGGCCGCCAATACCTGAATCAAATAGCCCTATAGCTTGTTTAGCTTCCGGCATCTGTATTATTGTTGTTTTATAGCTGGGTTAGGCGCTGTCGGAGCCGGTTTAGGATCCGGGAGCTTCAGATAGGTTTTAACCAGCGGAAGGATATTGTCGCTATCTTCAGCATACAGGATGCCGCCGGCGCCACTGTCGAATACATAAGTGTATCCATTGGCCTTTGCCACTGCTTTAATGCCTTCATTGGCTTTCTGCATGATCGGCGCATATAATTTTTCTTTCTTAGCCTGGATCTTATCCTGTGCAGATTGCTGGAAATCGGAAATGCGTTTTTCCATGTCGGCCAGTTCCTTCACCACGATCTCTTCCTGTTCCGGAGAGAGGAGGTTTTTTTGTTTTTTATCTTGTGCGTCTGCAGCCTTCTTTTGGTATTCCGCATACATCTGTTGACCGAGTGCGTCGAGGTCCTGTGCATATTTATCGACGGCAGAATCGGCTTTGGTAACTTCCGGCATCATACTCATCAACTCGGCAGAATTCAGGTAACCGAACTTGTTCACTTTTTGTGCGTACATGCTTGCAGACAAGGCAATCATGACGATCATAAGGATTGCTAATTTTTTCATCTTTACTTATTTAATTAATATTGGTTTTATTTTTTTGGAGGAATCAATAACCCAGTCGCTTCAATACTTCTTCGCTGACGTCATACTGAGGATTGGTATACAACATCGCGGCCGTGCCGGTTGCCTTATCGAAGATAAAATCGTAAGAGCGGGACTGTGCCAGCTTTTGCACTGCATCGAAAACTTTATCCTGTATCGGCTGGATCAACTCCTGTCTTTTTTTGAATAAGTCTCCGTTATAACCGAAGCGGCTCTTCTGAAGTTCCTTCAGCTCATCTTCCGCTTTCACGATCTCATCTTCGCGTTGCTTCTTGAGGTCTGCGGTAAGGAGGAATTCTTCCGCCTGGTATTTCGCATAAAGTTTTTTCAGGGCGTCATTTTTCTGGTCGATCTCTTTTTGCCAAAGTGCCGCCTGGTCGTCCAGTTTCTGCTGGGCAGCCTTGTATTCCGGCATTTTCTCGAGGATATATTTGGTATCCACATAAGCAAAACGCTGCGCGTAAGCTGAAGCAATACCGGCCAGCAAAGCTATAGTAACAAGAATCTTTTTCATGGCAATATATTTTAACTTAAATTAGAATTATTCCGGTTCAAAACCAAGGATAAAGGAAATA
>CAYYZJ010000319.1:0-3639 GCA_964475615.1 uncultured Flavitalea sp.
ATTGCATCGGCACATTCACCATTATCGGCGGCTCTGTTCAGAAACCGCAGGTGCGCGCTGCCATGGATGCTGCCGTGCAGCATTATGTACAGCTCGACGAGCTGGCAAACGGGGTAGGCCAGCGCCTCGCCGAGCTTACCGGGGCAGAATGGGGGATTGTTTCTTCGGGATGCACCGCCGGACTGAAACTGGTTACTGCTGCCTGTGTTGCCGGCGGCAATCCCGAGAAGCTGATCCGCATTCCCGACCTCACCGGCTTTGAGAAAACGGAAGTGATCATTCCAACCAAAGGCCGCAATCCCTACGATCACAGCATCCGAAATATAGGAGTGAAGATAATTAATGTAGATACGCTCGAAGAGCTGGAGCAGGCCATCGGCCCGCGCACGGCGCTGATCGAGTTCATGACGGGCGACTGGATGGCTTCAGGCCAGCCCATGTCGCTCGAAAATATTTCAAAGATTGCAAAAGCGAGGAACATCCCGGTGCTGGTGGATGCTGCCGCCGAAATGCTCACTGTTCCGAACGTGCATCTGAAAGCAGGCGCCGATGTGGTTGCTTACAGCGGAGGCAAGGCGCTCTGCGGGCCGCAATGTGCAGGACTGCTGATCGGGAATAAAAACCTCCTCATGGCTGCCTGGCAGGCCGCTTCTCCCCATCATGGCCCTGCGCGCGACAATAAAGTGGGCCGCGAAGAAAGCATCGGCCTGCTGGCCGCCGTGGAAGAATACCTGCAGCGCGATCATGCCGCTGAAGAAAAAGTATGGCTCAACTGGCTTGGCAACATCGACAAAAAAGTATCGTCGATACCGGGTGTGAAGACCGTAGTGCGCGATGCCAAAGGGCTCAATAACCGAAGCTCTTCCCTGGTGATTGCCTGGGATGCCGAGAAACTGGGCGTAACCGGACAGGAAGTGCAGGAAGAACTGGGCAAGACCAAACCTCGCATAGCCGTTGGCGTTATAGACCGCCTGCGCGCCGCCGATCCCAACATAATGGAAAAGCTCAGGACTATTTCCGAAGGCGCTGCCGGCACCGATGCATTGACCGGCATCACCATCGTGGCCTGGATGATGCAGCCCGGCAATGACAAAACCGTGGCGGACCGCATTTATGAGATCCTCTCCCAAAAAAGAACCCCGGCTCCAAAGACGATGAAAGCGCCTTCGGCAGATATCACCGGCCGCTGGGAAGCCGAGATCGAATTTGCCGTCAGCAAAAGCAAACATATACTCGAGATCAACCGGCAGGACGGCAACTGGCTGGAAGGCTCGCATATCGGCGATTTTTCAGCCCGCGAAATGGCAGGATATATCGACGGGGATGAAGTAAGGCTGCGCAGCGATTACCGGATACCCGGCGATACCGTAACCTTTATTTTTTCCGGCAGGGTTTCCGGCGACAGCATAACCGGCGCCATCAGCATGGGCGAATATCTTTTTGCCAAATTCACCGCCAAACGATACAAGTACAAGAACAGCAGGCAACCCATCAAAGTTCCTACTGGGCCTCCCTTAATGGGATAACCGTTTTACCATTCCATGCTAATCCGAATAATTGACTACAATGAAATACTTATATATTCAGGTATTTGCGGCCTTCTTTTGCTTAACAGGAATATCGCAAAACAAAACCGATATACATCTTACCATTCATGAAGGCACGAACATGGCAGCGGCGCTTTCGCCGGACAAAAGCCTGTTTGCGCTGGACATCCAGGGAACCATCTGGATACTGCCTGTAGCCGGAGGCAAGGCAAGAGCCATTACCGATGAAATGGGCGACTGCCATGAACCTGCCTGGTCGCCCGACGGAGCGCAGATTGCTTTTCATTCCTACCGCAGCGGCAATTATCATATCTGGACAATTAAGAAAGACGGCACCGGGCTGAAGCAGATCACCGATGGTATTTATGACGACAGGGAACCATGCTGGTCGCCCGACGGCAGGAGCATTGTTTTTTCTTCAGACCGCAACGGCAATTACGATATCTGGAAAATCGATCTGGAAACACGGCAGATAACGGCGCTTACTGCCGACCCGGTTAATGAATACAATCCATCCGTATCGCCGGATGGGAAAAAGATCGCCTTGGTATCAGAAGGCGAAAAGCCAAGCATTGCAGTACTTGGTGGGGAGGGGAAATTTCCTGTTGCTTCCCCTTCCCTTTTTTCAAAGCTGGCAGCGCCCTCATGGAGCCCGGACGGCAAAAAAATTTCATTCACGGCTTACGACAGGGGCTCCAGGGTTCAGTTGGTCATAGCCGATCTTGAACGCAACACGGCAAGCACGATCACTCCTCCGGAAGAAGATGTTTTTCCGTTCCGCGTGTCCTGGCTTACCGGTGATGTGTTTTATTATACGGCCGATGGAAAAATATTGAAAAGAACATCCGGCGCGGAAAAAGAGGAAGCCGTTCCTTTTGAAGCGGAGATCGTGCTTCACCGGCCTGCGTATAAAAGGAAAGTGTACAACTTCGATGATCAGCAGGAACGCGTTCCGCTGGGTATTGTTGCACCGGTCGTATCGCCCGACGGCAGTAAGGTGGCTTTTGCCGCGCTGGGCGATCTCTATGTGCAGGAGATCGGAGGCAGGATTTCCCATATCACTAACGATCCTTTCGTGGAAGCGGATCCCGACTGGTCGCCCGACGGAAACACATTAGCGTATACATGTGACCGTGAGGGCACCATGGACATCTGGCTTTATGATATGGCCGCGAAAAAAAGCAGGAGGCTGATACCTGATTCCGTTGGCATTGCCTCGCGTCCCTGCTGGTCGCCCGACGGGAAAAGGATCGCCTATTTTTTCCGCGACGATCAGCTTGCCTGGGGCCGGTGGAGCATCAAGATAGTGGACGTGAACACCGGCGATATACGAACTGTTTACAGAACGGTTTTCTTTCCCGGCAAGCCAAGCTGGTCTCCAAGAGGAGATATGATTGCGCTGATGGCCATGGAGCCTTTTTCCTCGCGCTACCGCGAAGGCATCAATAAATTTTTCCTGATTCCGGTGAATGGAAAAGCCCAGCGCTTTGTTTCGCCCGATCCTACAAGGGATCCGGGAATGCGTTCAGCCAATGGCCCGGCATGGTCGCCCGACGGGAAGCAGATGGCCTATATACAGGATGGCATTTTGTGGATCGTTGAAGTAGATGAATCAGGAAATATCAAAGGAAAGCCCAGGAAGATCACCGATGAGCTGGCCGACAGTCCAAGCTGGACGGGCGATTCCAAACAGATCGTTTATCTGAATATCGATCGCCTGAAAAAGATCGACATCGGTACAGGCCGGACAAAAGACATTGCCATTAACCTGAAATGGAAACCCAAACTGGCAACCGGCAAATATATCATTCATGCAGGCAGATTGTTCAATGGCATCGACAGCACGTATCAATCCAATGTAGATATTTTGGTAGAAGGCCAGCGTATACGCAGCATCAGTCCGCATCGGGATCAAAACAGTATCCCGGTAATCGATGCTTCAAACAAAACAATAATACCGGGCTTATTTGAAAGCCATACGCACCAGCATATCAGCGACGGCGAAAGCCTCGGCAGGATCTGGCTTTCCTACGGCATCACCTCCATCCGCGAAACGGGCGCCGATCCTTATGATGCACTGGAGCGCAAGGAA
>CAYYZJ010000320.1:0-8182 GCA_964475615.1 uncultured Flavitalea sp.
AGGCCAGGTGCATCTGTTCCCATACCCTGGCGATATTATTTGTAGTAAGCCATTTGTAATTTCTCGGATCGCCCACATAATCGAAATGATAATAAATGCCATAGCCGCCCTGCCTTTTCCGGTCGCCGGGTTTGGGAAGGCGGCGGATATTGCCCCAGTTATCATCGCAAAGCAGCAGGCTAACGTCGTCGGGCACCCGCATTCCCTTGTCGTAATAATCCTGCACTTCTTTATACAATGCCCAGAGCTGCGGCGTTTGAGCGGCAGGTTTGCCGCTTACTTCCTCAATGATCCTGCGCTGGTCTTTTACGATCCTTTCCAGTAAAGCAATGGCTGTTCCTTCCGTCATGGGCTTGTCGCCGTCGCCGCGCATGCCGATGCTTACGATGGTTTCGGTTCCTTTGGCCCTTTCCATTCCTTGTTTCCAGAACTGCTGAAGCGCAGTTTCATTGCTGTCGTAATTCCAGGGGCCATGGCCGTAACGCCTCCATTCATCGTGCGCGCGCAATAAAGGTTCGTGGTGCGAAGTGCCGATCACGATGCCGTAATCGTCTGCCGTTTTTTTATTCAGCGGATCGTCGTCATAAAAAGCATTTCCCCACATGGCTGGCCAAAGATAATTGCCCTTCAGCCGCAGGATCAGCTCGAATACTTTTTCATAGAAGAGATGATTGAAGCCTCCGAATTTTTCCCTGCTCCATCCGGAAAGGGCAGGCGCTTCATCATTGATGAAAATGCCGCGGTATTTTACTCTGGGAGAATCGATAATGGGCGCTGTTGCGTTTATGAAAAATTCCTTTTTCTTCTTAACAGGAACATCGGCCCACCAGTACCAGGGCGAAACGCCCATCAGTGCTGATATCTGCAGTGCTCCGTAAGCCGCTCCGCGCCGGTCGCTCCCGGCAATGACCAGGGCATTGCCGATACCTTTGAAAGGCTGACGGATGATCTGTACCTGGAAAGCTTCCCATCTCCCCCTGATCTTGTCCACATTCAGCTTTTTCCGGCTGACCAGTTCATGGATGACCGGCGATCTTTCCAATGTGCCGATGATAATAATATTCTGTGCAGCGGAAGGAAGGGCGTGAGTAAGCGCAATTCTTTTACCGGTAACCGAATCGATATCCTGCTGAAAAAGCTGAGCCGTTTTTTGAACGAGGGTGAAATCCTGTTCATCGGTATAGATAACAGCGGAAGAAACCGGGAAGGCGCCCGGCTGGGCAAAAGCCAACTGCATGGAAAAGCAGGCCAGCAAGCTTATCGTTAATCTTGTTTTCATGACAATCTCCGGTTAGATCAAAAGCCAATGGAGTTCCCTCCGTCAACCGGCAGCACTACGCCGGTGATATATACGGCAGAATCCGACGACAGGAAATAAGCGGCATCGGCAATATCCGCGGGCCTGCCCAGTCCGCCCATGGGTGTTCTGGACAATACTTTCTCCATTCTTTCTCTATCTCCGTTCAAGGCCTTGGCCGACATATCCGTTGAAATAAATCCGGGCGCTATGCAGTTCACGCGTATGCCCTTTGGCGATAGTTCAACAGCCATCGTTCTCGTCATTCCCTCAATGGCCGACTTGGAAGCGGCATAAGCGATGACCTTGGGCAATCCATACTGCGCAGCCATGGAGCTGATATTGATGATCACTCCTTTTGCTTTCGGGATCATGGTCTTGGCAACCTCCCTCGATAAAGCAAATACAGCAGTGAGATTGGTTTGTATGACCTGCTGAAATTCCTCGTCGGTTACTTTCGTAAAATCTTTTTTGAGGTTGATGCCGGCATTGTTCACGAGGATGTCTATGCTGCCGTGCTGGTCTTTTATTTTTTTTACCAGCGCCGGTATTGCCTTGAGGTTACTCAGGTCGCAGCTAATGGCTTCGCACAGATCGCCGAATTTTTCCTTTGCCTTTTTCAGCTTCTGCTCATTGCGGCCGATGATAATGGTGAAGATATTATTGCGGACAAATTTTTCCGTGATGGCCCATCCTATTCCGGAAGCTCCGCCGGTAACGATTGCCGTTCTTGTTGGGATTGCTGTTTTCATTTTTTTCTCGATGAAGCGCGCACGATCAGCTCCGAACGCAGCAGTATGGTATTGGTTGCATGAATGATCCCTGACCCGTTCAGGTGATTGATCAGGTGGCGGGCCGCTGTTTCGCCCATTTCATAACCGGGATAATTGATGGTTGTGAGGTTAGGTTCAACTACTTTGGATACCGGGTCGTTATTGAACCCGGCAAAAGCAATATCCTCCGGTATCCTGACGCCTCCCTGTTTCAGGGCCAGCATGCATCCTACCGCACAGTTATCATTGGCCACGAATATCGCATCGGGCAATGGACGCATCCGCCTGATCTGTTCTGCTGCAGCGGCTCCCGATTCCTGGCTCAGGTCGGTTTTGATGATGTGCTCTTTTTTCAAGGTGAGCCCATGATCCTGCAATGCCTGTTTGTAACCGGCAAGCCTGTCCACATACACATTGCTTTTGGATAATGCAGTAATGTGCACGATCCTTTTACAGCCCTGATCGATCAGGTGCTTTGTGGTTTCATAAGCGGCCTTCCGGTTGTCGATGAGGATATTGGTGCAATGCCTGTGATCGGTAACGCGGTCGAAAAAGATCAGGGGGATATTTCTTTTGAAGAAGATCTCGAAATGGGAGATATCATCCGTATCGTAAGCCAGGGACACCAGCAGCCCGTCTACCCGGTTATTGAATAAGGTGCGGGCATTGGCCATTTCTTTTTGGGTTGATTCGGACGACTGGCTGATGATGAGATTATATCCCGCCTGGTTAACCACGCTTTCGATGCCGGCGATAACGGTCGACATGAAATAGCTGTTCAGCCTGGGCACGATGACGCCGATGGTATCGGTACGCTGGTTGCGGAGATTGCGGGCGAAATGATTGGAACGGTAACCCATTTCCTCTGCCAACTGGAATATCCGCTTCTTGGTCTTCTTGCTTACTACAGGATCGTTTTTCAATGCACGGCTTACGGTGGCAATGGAAATGTTCAGCTTTTGGGCCAGGTCGTAAATGGTGACTTCTTTGGAATTATTCATACAATCGATTACATCCGTGCTGTAAAGCTATATAAAAGTTTTTTTTAAAAAAAAATTGTAATCGCTTACATTTTTCCATTTTATTTATAATTTAGCCTAAGCAACCCGGGTTACGGCCTGGATTGCTTTATCATAACGATTGATTGTATGCAGCCAAAACAATATCTCCAGACTACTGTCCCTTCTCCTGTTTTGCCCGGCCGGCCTGCTGCTTACTCCTTTTTTCTTTACCCGTTGAATCTTATTGACCCGGGAATCATCTCCGGTCAAAATCCTTTATGGACAGGCATTTCACGGAATAGATGCAATGCCCTTGTTTTTTTCAACCGGATAAAAAATGATCATCATGCCATAACAAATAAAACCTGAACAAAGCAAACCGATTGCCAAACCAAAACAATAATTACTTAAACCGATTGTTTATGAAAATGTCGTTTATGAGAAATGCGAATGGAGCAGCAACCCTGACCTGCCGGAATTTCTCAGTATTTAAAACGGTTACATTTTTAGCCATTCTTTTCCTTTCCTGCCTGTTCACGCAGGCCCAGAATACCGTCCGGGTAAGGGGCAGGGTACTTAATGAAAGCGGACAGCCGCTGTCCAAAGCGTCGATAGTAATAAAAGGTACGGGCACGGGCGTCAGCACTGACGATGACGGCCGTTATGAAATTACCGTTCCTGTACAGAGCACCCTGGTGGTGTCGTCGGTAGGATTTGCACCGGCGGAAATAAAAGTAGGCAACCGCAGCTCCATCGATATCAAGCTGGTTCCATCCAGCAATTCGCTCGAGCAGGTTATCGTGGTGGGATATGGTACGCAGCGGAAAAGAGATGTAACCGGGTCGGTGGTTTCGATCGGCCAGGATAAACTGCAGCAGGTGCCTGCTCCCAACCTTATTACCCAGCTCAAGGGACGTACGGCAGGCGTGGACATCGTAAGCAACAGCGCCACGCCGGGCGGCGGCGGACAGATACGCATCAGGGGCAACCGCACCATCACCAATTCACAAAGCTCCAGCGATGCGCTGGATCAGCCTCTGCTGGTATTGGATGGGATCCCTTACGGCGGAAGCATCAACGATCTCAACCCGGACGATATTGCCAGCATCGAAATATTAAAAGATGCATCGGCTACCGCCATTTACGGATCAAGAGGATCGGGAGGCGTGATACTGGTCACCACCACCAGGGGCAGGACCGGCAAGGCCCAGATCAGCTACAATGGTTATTACGGCATTTCCAGCATACTCGGCAAGCTGAAAGTATTTAACGGTCCCGAATATGCGCAGTTCAAGGCAGATGCAGCAACGTATAACCGCACGGCGCCGGGAACAACGGCGTATGGGCTTACCAATGCCGAGCAGGCTGCACTGGCCGCAGGAGTATCCACCGACTGGCAGGATCTGATCTACCGGCATGGATTTACCACCAATCATCAGCTATCCGTTTCCGGAGGAACCGAAGAGGCGCAATATGGATTAAGCGGCGGATATTATAATGAAACCGGCATCATCCCCCATCAGAAATTTGAAAGGTATTCCTTACGGGCAACAATAGACGTAAAAGTAAACCGCTTCATCAAGCTCGGCCTCAATACCATGAACACGCTCTCTTATGCCAATACGCCCGGTGGCAGCGGAGTTCCGGGCGCCCTGATCCGTGTAACGCCGCTGGCATCTCCCTACAATGCCGACGGCAGCGTGAACCTGAGGCCGGCGGCAGGTTCTCTCGATGAGCCCAATATCGTCAATCCGCTTACGCTGAAAACCAATCCCGGCGGCATTCTGGCAAAGACGAGAAGGCTGAGGACGTTCAACAGCCTCTATGGCGAAGTGCAGATATTGAAAGACCTGAAATACCGGATCAACGTGGGCCTGGATTACCGGCAGCAGCAATCCGACAGCTACAACGGGCCTAATACCATCACCAATCCATCGGCCACTACTCCTGCACAGGCCAACGGCAATGTTACCAATGGAGAATCCTGGACCTATGTAATAGAAAACCTCTTGTTCTACAATAAAACGATCAACAAGCATAGGATCGGCTTCACGGGTTTATTCAGCACGCAGAAAGATCACAATAAGCAAAGCAGCTTCGATGCATTGGGCTTTCCGGACGATTATGTGCAGAACAGCAATCTTGCCCTGGCCAATTCGGTTACTGCAACTCCGAACTCGGCTGCCAACGGAGGCAATTATCTGAATGAGCAGGGGCTTATTTCATTCATGGGCCGCGTCAATTATAGTTACGATAACCGGTACCTGCTCACCGCTACGGTAAGAAGAGACGGTTCTTCCGTGCTGGCGCCCGGCCATCAGTATTTCACTTATCCCGCATTTGCAGTGGGATGGAACATCAGCAATGAAAAATTCATGGACGGAGCTCCTTTCATCAGCAACCTTAAACTGAGGGGAGGATGGGGCAAGACGGGCAACCAGGGCGTGGCTCCTTATTCCACGCTCGGAGCGCTCAGCACCAGCACCTATAATTTCGGGCAGGGCTCGGGCGGGCAGCAGGCTGCGTATACCGTAACACAACTGGCCAATGAAAACCTGCACTGGCAATCCACTTCGCAATGGGATGTGGGGTTGGACTTCGGCCTGTTTAAAAACAGGATCACCGGTTCGGTGGATGTGTATGACCAGAGAACAAAAGATATTCTCCTGCCTTATCAGTTGCCTCCCAGCAATGGAGCCGGCAGCACATTGAAAAATCTTGGAAAAACAAAAGGGCATGGACTGGAGATCAACCTCAGCACCATCAACATTCAAAACAACGATGGATTTACCTGGAGCACCGATCTGAATTTCTTCTTCAACAGGGAGCAGATCACTTACCTCACGGCGCCGACGCAGAAGATGGATGTGGGGAACGGATGGTTTGTGGGGCAGCCGCTGACCGTTATTTATGATGTAAAAAAATTAGGCATCTGGCAACTTTCCGATTCGGCAAAAGGATTGCTGGCAGCGCAAACCAGTCCGGTTCAATTTCCGGGGCAGATCAGGGTGCAGGATCTGAACGGCGATAACAAGATCGATCAGAACGACAGGCAGATCATCGGCAATTTCCAGCCGGAATGGGAAGGCGGCATCACCAATACCTTCCGGTACAAGCATTTCGATCTCTCCGTTGTGATCTTTGCGCGCATGGGCATGAAAGTGGTTGTTCCCTATGTTACGGCCGACGGCGGTTCGCAGGGATTTCCCTTTTTCATGCAGGGCCGCGTGAACCAGTTGAAAGTAAATTACTGGACAAGAAACAATCCCACCAATGATTTTCCTGCTCCTGATGCAGGTACCGACCGTTTCCTCTTTGCTTCCACGCTGGGTTATGTAGATGGCTCATTCATCAAATGCCGGAGCATCAACCTGGGATATGAAATTCCGGCTAATGTGTTAAAGCGGGCAGGCATCAGTTACCTGAGGATATATGTCACCGCACTGAATCCATTCATCATTTATTCTCCTTTTGTGAGAGACGGCTACGGGCCCGATCCCGAAGGGAACGGTTATGGAAATGCAGTGACTTCTCCAACGGCAGGAGGAAGCGTGGGCAGCGGAGGAACCAGCGGCCAGGGACGTGTGATAACGGTTAATGCAAACAATCCATCCACCCGCCAGTTCAATATCGGCATTAACCTGAAATTCTAAAACAATAAAATTGTGCTATATGAAGTGCTATAAGAAAATATCATCCATAACCTTGCACCTCGCATCCCGTATCCCGCATCTCGCATTTCTTTTTGCCATAGCCATTCTTGCGGGCAACTGTAAAAAAGTATTGGAAGAACATCCGCAATCCCTGATCGTGCCTTCTTTTTTAAGCACGCCTTCCGGATTGCTCGGAGGCATATCCGGCGTATACAATGATATCCGCAGCGTTTGGGGAACAGAAGGATTTTCTCTGTTTACCGTGGGAGGCACCGACGAACAGTTGATGGGCGCCAGCAACAGCTCACCCAAATTTTTTACTTACAACGGACTGGCCAGCTCCGATATGAACGGAAGCTTTTGGAATATTGCTTACCAGGACATCAATACGCTGAACGGCATTTTGCAATACGGGCCACAGGCCGAGCTGGACGACAGCACCAAGCAGCAATATCTCGGCCAGGCAAAATTTCTGCGGGCATTCTGGTATTTCTATCTGGTACAGACTTTCGGCGATGTGCCGCTGCATACCACATTCATTACGGTTCCCTCGGCTGCCGATTCCCGGCAACCTATCGCCGATGTATATGCGCAGATCATTGCAGACCTTACCGATGCCGCTTCAGAGCTGCAGGTCAGCTCGCCTGCCGTTTCAACGGCAAAGCAGCCCTTCGGGGGTAAGGCTGCCAGCCAGGCTACGGCCAAATACCTGCTGGCGAAAGCATATCTTACCAGAGGATGGCTGACCGATAACCAGGCTGATTTTACCCAGGCCTATTCCATTGCCACCGATCTCATCAACAATAAAGCCATGTATGGATGCGATCTCTGGCAGGACTATGCCGATGCCTTCAAGCCTGCTAATGATTACGGCAAGGAAACCTTGTTCACCAGCGATCACAGCAGCGATCCGAAATACGGGCAGTATCAGCCTTCGGCTTCGGGAGGCGCGGCGCAGAACCTTACTCCCTGGTACGCCAGGTGGAACTATCCTTCTTTGAGCGGCATCAATTCTTATGTAAGTTCAGGCACGCTCATCAACTCCGGCACCAGCATGATGACAAGGGATGTTGCCAACGGAAGACCCTATATCCGTATCAGGCCTAACAGTTATGTATGGACGAGCGGGCCGAATGCCGGAAAAAATTACCTGTTCGATGAAGCATTCACAGACCGGGTCAATGATTCCCGCTATGATAACACTTTTCAAACCGTATGGATAGCCAATACAGCGGGCGTTTCAAATACGCCGTCTTCGGCCAACAATTCAAGAGGGATCGGTTATACGATGACGGTAGGAGTGGACACCGCTATCTGGATGCCCGATCATGAAGTGCCGGGCGCTCCGCAATTCAATGGTCCGGTTCCGTTCAAAGGGCTGATCATTCCGCCGAGCCTCTGGTCGAACAATTATTATCCTCCTGTTAAAAAATTCGATGATCCCAACAGGACCGTCGT
>CAYYZJ010000321.1:0-1693 GCA_964475615.1 uncultured Flavitalea sp.
GATGATCAGGATAAACATCAAGGAATGATCTTCAATGTACAATAATCTTTATATCACTTGCCGGGCCTCTTGTATTTACCGCTTTGCCGGCAAAGCGGCTGAGGCTGTAAGTGAAGCTCAGCAGCCAGTAACGGTTCAGTACCTTATAGCTCAGGTCTTCGATATAATTCTGGCTGGTATTGCGCGTGATGCCGACATTTTGTTTGAGGATATCGAAGACCTGCAAACGGATCTCGCCCTTTTTGTTTTTGAATAGTTGTCTGGCCAGTCCCGCATTCCAGATCAGGGGACTGGCATCATAACCCTGGGGCAGGCCGCTGCGATGAGTATAATCGAGGTCTGTTGCCAGGCTGAACCCGTTGGGCAGATATAAATTGAAATCGAGCGAATAATACTGCGTCCAATAACTCAGGTTTTGCTGGGGTTGCAGCGCATAATGGTCATCGTTATAGTCAAGCTTTCCGCTGACCGAAATGTCCAGCAATTCTTTATAATAATAGCTCAGTACGGCTTCCTGGGAAACCGTCCAGTTATTGCTGTTATTGCGCAGCCCGTTAACCAGGCTGGTATTATGATCGTAGCTGATATTGCTGTTCAGGTTGAGACTGCTTTTTATTTTGCGGAGCGGAAAACCCCACGACAGGTTGCCATTCATATTGAACAGCCCGTTCAGGTTTACGGGCCGCGATATGCGTACACCGGAGCTGTCTATTTCATCATCATTGACTATTTTATTATGAACAGCGCTATAGGTAAACATCGCAAAAAAACTTTTATGCAGGAAAGGATCGATCGAAGTATAATTCAGGTGAAGGGAATGAGAATATTCCGGCCTCAGCTCCGGATTGCCTGCCTTGATGTTCAGCGGATCGGTATTGTCGGGAACCGGCTGTAACTGCGTTATGCCGGGAGGATTGGCAGATGTATTGTATCGCATGCCGAGGTTCCTGTATTTATTAAAATTGAACTGAAAATAAGCATTGGGCAGGATGTTGATATAGGAATGATGCAGGGCGCTGTCCTTGGCCGTGTAGGTAAAATTATTTTCCAAGGAGGCTTCTTCCAGGGTGGCCCCAAGCGAGAAATTGTATTTTTTCTGAAGGCTGCGGAAATGAATGCCCTCGCGGTTGTAAGTGTACCTGCTGCTGAAATCATTGGTCAGTTGTTCATTAGGCAGGGTAAATTTTCCGGATTCATCCGCATCATAAGTATGCTTGGCAGCATGCGAATAGCTTTGGTTGAAATTATAATCGAATTCCAGCAGCGACTTTTTAGATAAGGGTTCCGTATATACGAGATTAGCGCCATAATTGTAGCCCGAGCTGTTCTGATCGTTCACCTGGTTAATGGTATCGGCGCCTGCCGGTTTATAATAATGATTGAGGGAATACAGGCTGCCATTGCCTTTGCCATTGTTCAACCCCCAGGAAAGATTGGCCGACAGCGTTCTTCCTTTTTTGGCAAAGCGATGGCGTAGCAAGGCATTGCCGTTCCAGTAATATCCTTTGGTCTGTGAAAAATACCGGGAAGATCCTTCATTGAGCAGATCGTTGTTCACAGCAGCATGCGAACTATAATCAGTTGCAGAAGCGATATTACTGTTCTGATAGATCAGGCTTGAATTGAACTTTAATGAATTCATGGAATCGATCTTCACGTCGGCAATCAGGTTGAGCCTTTGATTTTCGTTATG
>CAYYZJ010000322.1:0-2579 GCA_964475615.1 uncultured Flavitalea sp.
AAACTTATAGAAGTAATTCTGGCAAACACAGCGGCTTTACTTATTGCCGGAATACTTTTATTAATCAATATCGGTGTCTTCTTTAAAAAATTCGATAGTCGGAAAGATTCGGGAAATAAACGCTTTCATATCGCATCAAATATACGGTACACATGCATGAATGTATTGTATACTTTATCCACCAGAATAGATATTTTATTACTGGGGTTATTATCCAACCCCGTGGAAGTCGGGCATTATAATGTCGCTCTCCGGTTTGCAGATATATTGGCCTATCCGATGAGCATTATCAATTTATCGCTGCCTACACTTTTCTCAACAGAAAGACATCATAGGGGAGAAGCAGCAGTGCCCAGGATTATGTATTATGTGTCCAGGAACTCTTTCTTTCAATGCTTTATTCTTGACATGCTGTTTTTGATAGCAGGAAACTGGCTGTTAAGCTGGTATGGAAAAGGGTTTGTGCAGGCATTCCCGGTTTTATGCCTATTCCTGCTCTCCAATTTAATCAGTGCAGCTACGGGTTCCATGGATATTTTTTTTATCATGCATGCCCAGGAAAAAAAAGTCATTTATTGCAGAATATTTTCCCTGGCAATTACATTGTTCCTGGCATGGCTGCTTATTCCATTTCATGGCATGATCGGGGCAGCCCTGGCATCATTAGCAGGTAATCTTTGTTATTGCGGTTCATTGCAATATTTGTTTTACCGGAAATATGGGATGTTAATACATCCTTTTTCTAAAAGAATGCAGGATAAACAATGACGGTTTCAATCCGCTATTTTCATTAGTTGGCAGAAAGCTGTTTTAAAGTTTTCCTTTCGAAAAAAAGAAAAGGATTTTCTAATTTTTTCCCTAATGTTTTCATCTATTTTATGTATAAAAACATTAATGTGTTCGGCAAGCTGTCCGGGCGAAGAATAGGTAATAAGCGCATCCTCATAATGTTCAGGAATCTGGAATCCGAGGGGGACAAGGGCAGGCTTTTCATTCAATAATAAATCTCCCGTCAGTCCCGTGGCGGTAGATATGCCATATATTTCCGACGTTTTTCGGATGCCGAGTGTTTGTAGCTGAATAGGGCTCCATAGAATATTCGCTTGTGCTAACTGTCTTTCATATTCTGATTGCGGAATATATTGGTTATAGTATACCAATTTAAAATAGTCGGACTGTAGCATCTTTAATGTATCAATTATCTTTTTCCCATATTCGGTATTGCTGTTTCCCAGAATGACCAGTTCAATTTGTTTTTCGTTAGAGTAGCGGGGCAAAAACTCCTTTAAAAAAGAAACCACATAATAATAATCCCTTCTGTTGGGATCCACAGCTCCCGGAATAACAATCCGAAACAATTCCCTGGCTGAAGTTTTGGCAACTTCTTGTTTTTCTGCATAAAAACGTGATGGAATAAATATAGCCTCGGAACCGGGAAGTCGCTTTTCAAGCGCCTCTTTCATCAGAGGAAAAAAAACCCGGTACTGCCTGATTCGCTTATGCAAATACAGCTTGGCAGCCGATTCAGTAATATCGCGTAAATTCCCAAACCGGTAACTGCAGTATTCATTAACGGCCTGTACGGATAAGCTAACAGGCATTTTTGGGGCCGAAAAAACCTGCCGGGCAAAATACAGGAGATTATTATCAAGCGTGCTGATGTGAAGATGAGTATAATTATTTTCGCGGACAAAATTAAAAGCATCTCGTATAAACCTGCGATTGGGATAACCAGCTATTTGTTTAAAAAATTCGGTTCTGGGCCACCTGTCTTCTACTTTATCTGAAGCAGATAAATTTTCGAAGGATAATTCTTTTAAAAAAACAGCGATCTCCCTAAAATATAATTCAGCGAGATCCAGGATTGCAGGCAATGTTTCATGATGAGTTGGTTCATATATCAATAGTTTCATGCAGGAAAACAAGCTTTAATTTTATCTTAGCAAATTAAACAGAAAGTAGCTGCAAACATGAAAAAATATATCGTAATAACTTCTGTTTTCGATCCTACAGCCGCTGTTTTGTCTTTTGCCCGTATGAAGGATTATCAGTTGATTGTTGTAGGCGATATGAAGACAAGCCCTCACTGGAATTGCAGCGGAGCAGAGTATCTTTCTGTTGATGCGCAAAAAAAGATCGGACTGCAATTAAATAAGCTATTGCCTTTTAATCATTATTGCAGGAAAATGATAGGTTATCTCCATGCTGTACATAAAGGCGCTGATCTGATCATAGATGCAGATGATGACAACATCCCCAAAAAGAACTGGTCATTCCCGGAATTTCAGGGAGTGTTTTCATTTGTCCCGCCTGATAATGGATTTATCAATATCTATCAATTTTATTCCAAGCAGCATATCTGGCCCAGGGGGCTTCCCCTAGCCTTTATTACAAAGCAGTTTGACTTTGAAAAAGAAAAACAGATCCGGCATAGCCAAATTGGTATTTGGCAGGCATTGTCAGATGAAGACCCAGATGTGGATGCCGTTTACAGATTAACTACCAACAATAAAAAATGCATCTTTAATGAACGTGAACCCATTGTGCTGGGAAAAAATACCATAAGCCCGTTTAATTCC
>CAYYZJ010000323.1:0-3763 GCA_964475615.1 uncultured Flavitalea sp.
GCTGTTAAGAACTTGCTTTGACTGCAGGAATTAAAGCCGGCAACCAAACTAGGCTCTGCTTTGAGCGGAAGACGAGGTTCGAACCCGCGACCTACAGCTTGGAAGGCTGTCGCTCTACCAACTGAGCTACTTCCGCAGAAAACCAATGTGCGAATTTGCGAATTGCTAATGTGCGAATTATACAGATTTTATTATGGCCATCAATTCGCACATCAGCACATTAGCCATTCGCACATTAACTTGTGGGCAAGGATGGATTCGAACCACCGAACTCCGAAGAGGACAGATTTACAGTCTGTTGCCGTTGGCCACTTGGCTACTTGCCCAACTCCCGAGCCAGAGAAGGGAATCGAACCCCCGACCAGCTGATTACAAATCAGCTGCTCTACCATCTGAGCTACTCTGGCAGTTTCAGCTTCCCATAATCAGCTTCTAAATCAAGATTATAAAGAACTCGCCTGCGCACACGTATTCACTCAATTTTTTGGGAAGGCAAAGGTAAGCGAATTTGTTAAATTCAAAAATTTTGGGGCTTTTTTTTATCGGAAAACCGGCCGGTCTTCAATCGTTCTTTCCAAATAAAAAAAGCCTCCGTTGAACGGAGGCTTAGTAATTTTTAGATTAAGCAACCTGCTTGTCTTTTTTTCTTTTTATCTGATTTACGAGTGAATCAAGTGCGCTGTCAAAAGATTCCTCGAACGATTTGGAAGAGCATTTTACAAAAAACTGCTGCCTCGGAACCTGCACTTTGATCTCTGCGATCTTGTCTTTAATGGTATGAACCACATTGTCGAGCTTAAGGAATACTTCTACCTTAACAATACGGTCATGAAACGTGTTCAGTTTAGTTAGCTTTCTGTTTACATACTCGGTCAGTTTAGTGTCGGCATTGAAGTGCACGGTCTGAATGTTGACGTTCATAGCATCGCATTTTAACAGTGAAACAATAATTGAAAGAGCTAGGGAGATATTGACTTCTTTCTCCTGATTGGCGGGACAATGAAGTTAATATTCAACCGGTATTTTTCCAAATAAATTTGTCCTAAAAAAATCCCCATTCCGCCTGCTTTTCAGGCTTTGGGATGCGCTTTTTTATACACATCCTTCAGCTTTTCGATGCTGTTGTGCGTATACACCTGCGTGGAGGCCAGGCTCGAATGCCCCAGCAATTCCTTGACCGCATTCAGATCGGCCCCGCTGTTGGCCAAATGCGTTGCGAAGGTATGCCTCAGTACATGCGGACTTTTTTTATCGATGGTGGTTATGGCGCCGAGGTATTTTTTTACAGCCAGGTAAGCATATTTCGGATAAAGCTTTTTGCCTTTTTCATTGGTCAGCAAATAATCTGTTGCTTCCTTTTTTTGTTCCGAATATCCTTTAATTTGTTTCAGGAGATGCTCTCCTACCGGTATGATCCTTTCCTTATTGCCCTTGCCCAGCACCTTGATGGTCCGATTGCCGAAATCGACCTGGCTTTCCCTGAGGTTGATCAGCTCGCTCAGACGCATGCCGGTCTGGTAAAAAATAGAAAGCAGCAGTTTATCCGTTTGTCCCTGCCAGTTTGCCGGAAATTCGACCTGGCTGAACAGGGTTTGCATGTCCTGCTGTTCTACAAAAACAGGAAGGCGTTTGCCGGTCTTGGGGCTGATGATCTGGCTCATGGGCGTTTGCTTCAATGCGCCTGTTCTCAACTGGTATTTGAAGAATGATTTGAGAGAAGATATTTTCCGGTTGATGGACTTTGAGCTCATCCCCTCTTCTTTCAGCGAAGCCAGCCAGCTCCTGATAAAGGCCGGGCTGATTTCGGATAGAGAAAGATTTCCGAACTGAAGATCGAGAAATTCAAAAAAACCAGCAAGATCGTCGTGATAGGAACGAACCGTATGCTCTGAATAGCGCTTTTCGAATTTCAGGTAATCGATAAAAGATTGAATGAAGGGATTCAAATCAGGGAGATTGAAACCTAAAATTACCAAAAATTGGGTAAGAAAGTAAAAGGCCATCTCGCCCAGAGCGAGACGGCCTCGATTATATGTAGAAGATAGTCTGGCTTATTGCTCTAATTTACCGCTGGCAAGCTGCTGGCGATAGATCGCCTTCAACACTTCGCTCCTGCGCTTTACAGAGGGCTTGGTATACGACTGGCGGGCCCTGAGTTGAACAAGCACTTTGGCTTTTTCAAACTTTTTCTTGTATTTCTTCAGCGCTTTGTCGATGTTTTCGCAATCTTTTGAATCGATGATCAGCATAATTGAGATACCTCCTTTAGGTTCATTTTCGGGCAGCAAAGATAAAAGGAAATTATGGAATTCCGAAATGAAATGATAAAATACCGATTTTTACAGCATGTTTACAGGCATCATCGAAAGCACCGGCGAAATAAAGGAAATCACTGGCAACGGATCAAATAAAACTTTCTGGATATCCAGCCCCATTTCCGCGGCGCTGAAAGCAGACCAGAGCGTATCCCACGACGGCGTTTGCCTTACCGTTGAAGAAGTGATGGAAAACAGGCACCGGGTAACCGCCATCGAAGAGACCCTGAAAAAAACCAACCTGGGCGAATGGAAGCAGGGGCAGCTCATCAACCTGGAGCGATGCCTGCCCATGAACGGCCGGCTGGACGGTCATTTCGTGCAGGGCCATGTGGACGCAACAGCCCTTTGTACCGAACGCCGGGAAACCGGCGGCAGTTGGGAGTTCCGGTTCGAGTTTCCCCGTAAATTCAGCCATCTCATCATCGAAAAAGGCTCCATCAGCCTGAACGGCATCAGCCTCACAGTGTTTGATGTGAAGAAAAAAAGCTTCCGCGTAGCCATCATTCCCTATACTTTTGAGCATACGAACATCCGGAATGTATTTCCGGGAATGCGGGTGAATGTGGAGTTTGATTTGATTGGGAAGTATATAGCCAGGAAACTGTCATAATTTGTTATACATGCAGCCTGCCGACAGCAAAAAAAACCGTTTGGCCGTTTATCTTTTACTGTTGGTGTCATTACTGATTGCATATCTACCTGTTTCATCATTTCAGTTTGCGCTGAAAAATGACGCGCTTACGGATAATTTTCCCAATAAGTTTTTTTTTAGCGCAGCCCTTCATTCAGGTTATCTCCCTCTCTGGAATCCCTACATCAATTTTGGATTGCCGTTATATGCAGATCCTGGTTTTGCTTTTTGGGAGCCACTCACCTGGTTTTTCGGAATCATCGGCTACAATATTTATGTCTTAACTATAGAAGTTTTAGTATATATATGGCTGGGTGGTATTTTTATGTATGAGTTGGGGAAATACTTCCGGCACAGCACATCAGTTTGTTTTTCCATGGCGCTTATGTATATGTGCTGCGGCTTTTTCATAGGCAATCTGCAGCACATTAATTTTCTCACCTGCGCCGCCTTTCTGCCATTGGTAACCCGGACTTTCCTGGCATTACAGCAAAAATTTACCTGGAAAAAACTGTTCTATTGCACGGTAAGTTTGTATTTACTGGCCACAGGTGGTCATCCAGCCATTCCTTTTGCAACAGTGTACTTTCTGATATTTGTGTGGGTAGGAATTACTTTTTTAAAATCTGATGATGCCGGCGATAAAAAACCAGATATCGTGAAGTCGCTCCGCATTAATTTGCTGCTGCTTGTCTGCTTTGTTTGCATCTCGGCCTCACTTCTGTATTCATACTATGAAATATTTCCTTTTTTCAACCGTTCCAAACCAGTTTCACAACAAACCAGCCTGAATACGGGGTTTAGCATTTACTCT
>CAYYZJ010000324.1:0-5379 GCA_964475615.1 uncultured Flavitalea sp.
AAAAGCAATTACATTACCGTTTCCATTCCCAGGGCAAAATTCACTACAACGGATTCCATGTTTTGCCCAAGCTCGAACATTAAATTCACCAACGCTTCTACCGGCGGATTTAATCCGGTTTACAATTGGGATTTTGGCAACGGCAATACCTATACCGGCCCCAATCCGCCATTGCAGAATTATCCGCTGATCGGCACCTACACGGTCTCATTGAAACTGACCGATTCCTATGGCTGCGTCGACACGTATACCAAAACAAATTATATCAGGATAGATACACCGACCGCCGGCTTCAGGATGGATGATTCCGTGGCTGCCTGTCCGCCGCTGATCGTTCATTTTACATTCACCGGCAGTTATAATAAATCGATCCAATGGGTGTTCGGCGATGGAGCTACTGCCGATACCATCACGAACCCGGCGCATCTTTATGGCGTTCCGGGAACCTATTATCCCACACTCACCGTAATCGGCTACGGAGGCTGTGTTGCCAAAGCTTCCGATACCGTGACCGTATTCGGGCCTTACGGTGCTTTATCGTATTCACCATTGGAAGGATGCGATTCGCTGACCGTTGATTTCAATGTGGTCACTTCCAATGTAATCAAATACATCTGGCTGTTCGGCGACGGCGTTGTTGATTCCACTACCATTCCTTCTATCAGTCATAAATATACGAAGCCCGATAAGTACGTGCCGCTGGTAGTGCTGGAAGATGCTGCCGGCTGTAATGTTCCCATAGCCGGATCCGATCCCATTATCATCGACAGCATAAAGCCGGAGTTTAGCGCGGACAGGACGGTGATCTGCTCCGATGGCAATGTAGTGTTCAAAGATTCTTCCACCTTCGGGAAAGGCACGGTGATCGGCGATTATTTCTGGGACTTCGGAGACGGAACCACACTCGACGGCATGAACACGAACCCCACTCATTATTATGCCTCTACCGGATCATATACCGTTAAGCTGGTCGTTACATCGCAGTTCGGGTGCAAGGATTCTGTTATCCATACCAACTTCATCAAAGTGGTTGCGCTGCCGAGCATAACCATCAATGGAGGTGTTTCACAATGCGTGCCGGCAACCTTTACGTTCAGCGGAGTGGAAGTAGTGCCCGATACCTCGGCACTGACCTGGCTTTGGGATTTCGACAACGGGCAAACTTCAACCCTGCAGAATCCGCCGCCGCAAACCTACGACAAGGCCGGACAGTATCATGTTCAGCTCACTGCAACCAACAGCAGCGGCTGTACAAGTCTTCCTGCCACCAAGGATTTCTATATCTATCCGATACCTGATGTGAGCGCAGGCAACGATACAACCATCTGTCTCGGCACCAACGCCTATCTGCAGGCAACAGGAGCCGACTATTACAACTGGCTGCCGCCTGCCAACAGCAGCCTGAGCTGTACGAATTGCGGCAACCCCATTGCCACACCCACGCTTACCACAACTTATGTGGTGCAGGGAACCACGCTGTTCGGTTGTCCGGCGCAGGATACCGTAGTGGTCAAGGTGAACCAGCCGGTAACGGTAAGCGTTTCACCGGCCGATTCGGTATGTCTCGGACAAAGCACTCAGTTAACAGCCAGCGGCGCAGCGCTCTATACCTGGTCGCCCGCAGCGGGCCTGAGCAATACCGGCATTGCCGATCCGGTTGCCAGTCCTTCAGCAACAACAACCTACCAGGTTATCGGCAGCGATGATAAATATTGTTTCTACGATACGCAATTTGTCAAGGTAACGGTGTTCAATTATCCGACCATCGATGCAGGCCCTGACGCCACGATACTCGTCGGTTCTTCTTACCAGATCAATGGAACCGGTTCGCCCGATATCGTTTCCATTAACTGGATGCCGGTTACGGCGCTGGATTGCACCAATTGCCTTTCTCCGCTGGCCACCCCGAAAAAGACTACCGATTATGTGGTGACCGTTGTCAACGACGGAGGATGCGCCAGTGAAGACAGCATCAGGATAACCGTTATCTGCAACAACAATAATTTCTTTGTACCGAATACCTTTTCGCCCAACGGAGATGGCATGAATGATGTCTTTTATGTGAGAGGAAAGGGCATCAACATCATCCCCTCGATCACGATCTTCAACCGCTGGGGACAGATCGTATTCCAGAAAAAAGATTTCGCACCCAATGATCCGTCTGCAGGATGGGATGGCACCATTAACGGCAAGCCTGCCCCGCTCGACGTATATGTGTATACACTCGAAATCATTTGCGACAATTCATCGCTGGTACCTTATCATGGAAACGTAACGTTAATAAGATAACATGAAAAACCGCTTACGATATAAACAATATTTTTCAATACTGGCGCTGATGCTGCTCATGATGAAGCATGGGTATGCGCAAGACCTGCATTTTTCGCAGTTCTTTGAAGCGCCGCTCCTCCGCAATCCTTCACTGGCGGGCATTTTCAGCGGCGATTACCGGATACAGGGCGTTTACCGCGACCAGTGGAACAGCTTTACCAATGCCTATCGCACCGGTTCTTTCAATGGAGAATACAAGATGCCTGTCGGCTCGACCAATGATTTTTTTACAGTAGGATTGCAGGTATTGTACGATAAGGCGGGCACGGCCGGGTTGACGACCAGCGAAATTTTCCCTGCGGTCAATTATCATAAATCCCTCAGCAATGAAAAAACGATGTACCTCTCGCTGGGGTTCATGGGCGGATATGCAGAAAAGAGAATAGACCGCTCCAAGATAACCACCAACAACCAGTTCGACGGGGCGGCATACAATCCCAGCCTGGCCGACGGCGAAACCTTTCCCACACCGGCCATTCATTACTGGGACGGAAGCGTGGGCATGAGCTTCAATACCACATTCGGTGTCGAACAGCAAAACAGCCTGTTCTTAGGAGCCGCCTATCACCACCTCAACCGGCCGAGGAATTCATTTTACCAGAATGCGAAAACAGAGCTCGATCCCAAATATGTTTTTTCGGCAGGCATAAAGGCTAACATTGATGAGTATTCGTATTTTACCATACAGGCCGATCACTCCATACAGGGAACTGCAAGGGAAACGATAGGAGGGGCCATGTACTCGCGCAAGCTCGGCGATTTTCCCGACGATCCGAAATATGTGCTCAGCCTCGGCACCTTCCTGAGATGGAAAGACGCATTCATTCCGGTTGTGAAAGTGGAGATGATGCCGCTGGCCATAGCCATCAGCTACGATGTAAACGTATCTTCATTGGAAACAGTAAGCCAGGGGAGAGGAGGCATCGAACTGTCTATTTCCTATACCGGATTCCTTGACCGGGATAATTCTGCGAAGAATAAAGTGCTTTGTCCGAAATTCTGATCGTAAGTCGTCAATCGTGAATGTGAATCGAAAACCCACTCACGATTCACGCCTCACGATTCATTGTTTAGCTGAACATCTCCCTCACCTTATCAAAAAAGCTTCTTTCATTTTTATCGGGCTTGGGCTGGAAGTTCGGTGAATGGCTCAGCTTTTCCAGCAGGGCTTTTTCTTCGGGAGTAAAATGCTGCGGCGTCCATACATTGACATGGATGAGCTGATCGCCTTTTTCATAAGCGTTCACAGCAGGGAATCCCTTGCCTTTCAGCCGGAAGATCTTGCCGCTTTGCGTGCCGGCCGGTATCTTGATCTTGGCCTTTCCGTCGATGGTAGGCACTTCCACCTGCACGCCGAAAACAGCATCGGTGAAAGAAATATAGAGTTCATACGCCACATTCAATCCATCGCGATGCAGTTCGGGATGCTGCTCTTCTTCTATCAGGATGATGAGGTCGCCGGGCGGGCCGCCGCGTTCGCCTGCATTTCCCCTTCCGCTCACGCTCAACTGCATTCCTTCCTGAACGCCGGCGGGGATATCGATGCTCACGGTTTCTTCTCCGAACACCCTTCCTTCGCCTTTACAGGTATTGCATTTGGCCGTTATGATGCTGCCTTCCCCGTTACAGGTGGGGCAGGTGGTAACGGTTTGCATCTGGCCGAGAAAAGTATTGCTTACCCTTCTTACCTGTCCGCTGCCGCCGCAGGTATGGCAGCTTACATATTTTTTTACCTTGATGTTTTTGGTAACGCCGTTGGCGATCTCTTCATAATCCAGCTTTATCTTCACGCGCAGGTTGCTGCCCCTCACGCCTCTCGACCTGGAGCTGCCGCCGCCTCTTCTTCCCCCGAAAAAGCTTCCGAACAGATCGTCGCCGAAAATATCGCCGAACTGGCTGAAGATATCATCCATGTTCATGCCGCTTCCGCTGAAACCGCGACCGTTGCTCAGGCCGGCATGGCCGAAGCGATCGTATTGCGCCCGTTTATCCGGATCGCTCAATATCTCGTAAGCTTCTGCAGCTTCCTTAAATTTTTCTTCAGCCGTCTTGTCGCCGGGATTACGGTCAGGATGATATTGCATCGCTACCTTGCGATAAGCCTTTTTGATATCATCGACCGAAGCATTCTTCGGCACACCCAATATTTCGTAATAATCTCTTTTCATACATTATCTAACGGAAACATAAGAAATGTCTTCCATTTTCACATTTCCATATTCCCACATTTTCACATTTATTTTCCCACCACCACTTTTGCAAAGCGGATGATCTTATCGTTCAGATAATATCCTTTGGTCACTTCATCGATCACTTTGCCCTTGAGTTCTGCTGCCGGGGCCGGGACTTCTGTAATGGCCTCATGTTTTTCCGGATCGAAATCGGTGTGGATGCTTTCCATAGGTTTCAGCCCCTTGCTTTGCAGCACCGACCTGAGCTTGTTGAACACGAGCTGCACGCCTTCCTTTAGGGGTTCGTCCTTGCTGTTCTGCAACTGTTTTTCGGCACGGTCGCAATCGTCGAGCACATCGAGCAGGGAAACGACCAGGTCTTTGGAAGCGGTCTGGATCAGTTCGATTCGTTCCCTGGCATTCCGTTTCCTGAAATTGTCGAATTCCGCAAACAAACGCAGGTATTTTTCCTTTTGTGCTTCCAGCTCTTCACGCAGCTTTTCTACCTCGGATTCGTCAGTTACGGTATCGTTCAGGTAGGCAGTGCCCGCCATATTTTCATCTGTATTGATATCTACATTTGACCCGGTATCAGTATTGTTCACATTATTAGCGGGAGAATTGGAATTCTCCCCGGAGAATTTTCCTTTTTGTTCTTGCATATCAGTAGAAATTGTCGCAAAGGTAAGATTGTCAATTATTTTGCCAACTATGCCGGTGAGACAATTTGTCTTGCACGGGGATTTTCCCCTGCCCCTCTTTTCAAAAGCCGTGGCTGTCAAATATTTAATTCAGGGAGTTTGTCTTATTTTGCTTCCAAACAAAAAGCATGGGATCGTTTAAAAAGATCATGAAGCCTGTTCTTGGCATAATAGCC
>CAYYZJ010000325.1:0-5526 GCA_964475615.1 uncultured Flavitalea sp.
TTTTTTGTAAACACCGAGGTATCTGATCTTACAAAGCTTCCGTTTGCTGTTTGTACCAGCAGGCATCCCGGCTGTCCTTTTGCCCCGCAAACAAAAAAATCATCCAGCCCATCTTTATTTATGTCGGCTACTGCCAGCTTAGGCCCTCTTGTCGATTCTTTATGCGGGATCAGGTATTGGATATTGAAATCGTTGAAATTGTTTTCTTCATGTTTCCAGTTCAGGCCGATCGTTGGAGAAATATCGGTGAGCAATTGCTTTTTGTCTGGGAAAAACTGCTTATAGTTAAATCCCGGCCGGGCATCATCCTGTTTGATCAGCCATTGCCGGTTGGCAGCAATATTCCGGATGAGCTGGTATCGTTGATCAGGCCATACGATCAACAGGCTGTCGATCCGCGATAAACTGTCCAGCCCGAAATGCAAACGGGTATCGGATGAAGACATAAACCCGCGGGTAAGCATCAATTGCTGGTATTGCATCCTGCCGCCTGTAAATACATAAGCCTTGGCGCCGATGCCGGAGGTATTCATTCCGTTTCCCCTGAATGCAAGCGTTATATAATTTTCAGGCGAAGTATTATTCTTCAGTATTACAGCAGGGGCATTCAGGCAATTGATCACCAAATCCAGCCGGCCGTCATTATCCAAATCCGCATAAGCGGCGCCGTTATAATATCCCTTCATGTCAGCAGCGCCCCAATCCTCGCTCACATCGTTGAAATGCATGGTTCCATTACCTTTGAACATATAAGGATGGGAGTATCCGTCGGGCATTTTATTCAGCAGCATGTTCTTAAAATCGGAAGGGCTTCCGAATGCCCTCGGGTCTTTGATATTGGAAAAGAACATCACGAAATCCAGATCGAGCGGGCGCTTTACGATGCCGCTGGAGATGAACAGGTCTTTGCATCCATCATTATCCAGGTCGGCAAACAAGGGGCTCCAGCTCCAGTCCGTAGCAGATATGCCGGCCATCAGTCCGATATCGCTGAAGCTGATGCCATCGCCATTGTTCTGCTGCAGGCAGTTCCTGGAGTATTGATCCTGGTAGCCGTTATTGGTGATCTTTTGTGTATAAATATCCAGGTGCTCGCCATTGCCGTAAGTCTTCAGGGTCTTTTCATCGCCGGGAAGCATATCGGCAGTGATGACATCCAGTTGGCCGTCGTTATTGAAATCAGCAATGTCATTTCCCATGCTGTACCGGCTATAGTGCCTGAAATGGCCAGCTCCTTTTTCCGAAAAACCTCCCTTGCCGTCGTTGATATAATAATAATCGTTCTCATGAAAATCATTGCCGACATAAACATCATCCCAACCGTCGTTATCGAGGTCGCCGATACCCAGTCCGAGGCCATACCCCAGGCTGCTCTGATAAATGCCTGCCCGGGAAGAAATATCCGTGAATTTCTTTCCGTCGTTACGATACAGCCGGTCGCCGGAATAGGGATCGGGTTTATGGCGGTTACTCGTGTCCGTGATATGCTGATTGGGATGTTCCGACTGATTGAGGATAAAACAGTCCAGGTCGCCATCATGGTCATAATCGAAAAATGCGGCCTGTGTTGAGTAACCGGAAAAATCCAGCCCGTAGGCGGCGGCGCTTTCCGTGAACCGGTTATTGCCGTTGTTGATGAAAAGTTCATTATGCCCCTTCAGGCCATGCATATTGGCAACGGCGCAAACATAAATATCAAGCAGGCCGTCTCCATTCACATCTGCCATGGTTACACCGGTGCACCAGTCTGAAGTTCCGGCCACTCCGGCTTTAGCGGTTATGTCCTCGAACTGAAAGCCGCCCTTGTTGAGATATAATTTATTTCCGCCCTTGCTGTTTGCGGTAAAATAGATATCGGGCAATCCATCGTTATTGATATCGCCAACGGCAACCCCACCGCCGTTGTAATAATAAATATAGCTTAGGATGTTCAGATCGGGGCTGGCATCCGGAGTATTGACAAAATCGATATGGGTAACAGAAGATAATAGAGGGATAAACGGCTTTTCCTTCCGGTTGCAGGACAAAAGAACAACAGACAAGAGCCAATATTTAATATGCCTGCTCAATTTTTTTTCATTGCATTATTGATGGTGGTTACAAACCGGAATACGGATTCTTCATTGTCTTCATAGTCGATCAGCTTTTTACCGGGCGAATACAGGAACATGGCGGGGAAGCGATAAGGTTTAAACCGGCTGATAAAGAGCAGAAGGCTGTCGCGCAGCAGCAGCACATTCTTTTTATTTTTCAAGGCAGGAGCATAAGCCGAAATAAAATGATCGAGTTTGTCAAAACTTTCCTGCGATATCAGGAAAAAAGCGGTTTGTTTAAACGATGAATATTGCCGGCTGATATGTTTAACCGCCTGCCGGCAATGATCGCAACCGGGATCGATGAAAATAAAAAACAGGAACTGATCTTTGGGAAGATCGGCATTTGTAAACACGGTGTTATTCTGCCTGAAAAATTTGAACTCGGGCAATAATTGGGCGGGAACCTGTGCATAAGCATGAACCGATGCTGCGAACAACCACGACAATAAAAATAATTTAAGGGGAGGTAGAAACGCCCCCCTTTCAGTTGTATTGAACCTCATACAACTTCCTGCGTTTATGCATACCAAAAATTGTCGCCGCACGGGTTTATTCCACCTCCTGAATATTTTTTGAAAGATCCCAAACGGTCAATGATTTTATTACCACGCTTCCGCCGGTTGAAAAAGCAGAAAGCCCGACGGCATCCTCATCCGGATAAATATAAGTGGTCAGCACTTTTTCACCGTTATTGAAAAACACTTCGAGCGAAGACCTGTCAACGAGTACCTGTATACGAACCGATCCTTTAATATTCCCGGCATCTGCGGTCAGTCTTTCATTTCCTTTTCTGATCCTGGCATCTCCCGAAAGGCTTCTGTCCACATAAAGCTGATTGGCTGAAGCGTTATACCCGACAATGGTCTGCATCTTTTCGTTTTTCCGGCCGATCTTAAATCCGAAATCCGTTCCCGGTTTAAGTTCAACAACAGCATCCAGCCAATAAGCATTGCCTTTCATGTCGGCCAGTTTTTTTTCACCATTAATACTTGTGCCGGACTTTAAGGTGATCTTATTCCCGGAAAGTTTAGCGAGATCGTTTTCGATCAAAGCAGCCGGTTTCTGTATCAACCTCAGGCCATGCGCGGTTTGTCTTAGCGACATATCTCTCGATATGGACATCTGCCCCTTCCATGGCCAGGTTTCCTGCGGGCCGGGAACCATCCATCCGATCAGCACTTTTTTATCTCCCGGAAAATCGTTCCAGGGAATGGCTGCATAAAAGCTGTCGCCATAATCAACGGTCAGCACGGTATCGGGCGGGTTATCATTCCTGAATGATCTTCCGTCAAAATCGCCGGTATAGTATTGCATGTATGGCCCTTTTGCCGAGCCGGCAGATACCATCAGCACCCATTTCTTTTTTTGCAGACTGCCTTCAACAGGAAGCTGAAAAAAAGAAGGGCATTCCCATGCTGCATGGGTGTAACCCTGGTTGCCGAATTCGCTGAGCAGTTCCCACTCCTTCAAATCAGCAGAAGTATAAAAACGCACTTTATGCTCGGTAGGAAGCGCAACTACCATCAGCCATTTATTGAGCTCCTTGTTCCAGCTCACATTGGGATCGCGGAAATCCTTTTTGTTGAGATCGATAACCGGGTTCTTCTCGTAATTCGTAAAGCTCATGCCGCCGTCGTTGCTGTACGCGATGTATTGCGATTCCTTTTTCAGGTTGGGTTGATCTGCAGTGTAGATGGCAACCAGGCATCCGCCGGCCTTGCAGAACCCGCTCGTATTGTTCTTGTCCCAGACAGCGCATCCGGAGAACCGCCAGGTAGTATCCTTATCGATCGTTTCGGGAATGGCAATGGGATGATGCTTCCAATGCACCAGGTCGGTGCTGGTGGCATGTCCCCAGCTCATGTGTCCCCATTTGTTCTCGAAAGGATTCTGCTGGTTGTACAAATGATATACACCGTTCAGGTAGATGGGGCCGTTGGGATCATTCGTCCAGTTTTTCACCGGCGTAAAATGATATACCGGCCTCCATTGCGGAGTAGGCGCCGGGTCATTCTGTGCAAGCAGGAACAACGCATGGCATGTTATGAATAGAAAAAGAAGGGATCGTTTCATGATCAGGCAATTTATTAATATCCTTTATTTTGTTTATACAATCCGTTGGTGAAAACGATCTGTTCCTGGGGAATGGGGAAATACTCATGCTGGTTCTTGGTAAAATGCGCATTCACCAGGAATGAATGCCTTGTCTTTTCCACGTCAAAATAATTGTTCAATGTTTCCGCTGCTATTCCCCAGCGAACCAGGTCAAAGAAGCGCGGGCTTTCCATGGCAAACTCCAGCCTGCGTTCCCATTGCAGGGCTTTGAAGGCCGTTGCCTGATCCCATGCAGGAATATTTACACCGGGCTTGTAAATATCGATCTTATAATTGGAAGGAAAAGTTCCATCCAGCTTTTTAAGCAGCCCTGTGCTGTTGGCCGCCCTCGTTCTGATCTGGTTGATCAGCGGCAATGCAGCATCCGGATTTCCCAATTGTATCTGCGCTTCTGCATTCATCAGCATCACATCGTCATAGCGGATCACATCCATGTTCACGGAAGTGCCGTAAAAAGGCCCGAGCTTTTTGAAACAGGCACAGGTAGCCAACTGAAGTTCCTTCATGGTACCGAACCCGCCGTACACACCCGACAGGCGCTCCCAGCTATGATCGTAAGGAATATTGGGATTATACTTAAACGGATGACCCTGTATGCCGATGGTGTGATCGATGCGCGGATCAACGAATGCACCATTCGTGGTGAGGCTGTTGTCGTCCAGCACCACATCGTTAAAGGTATCGAATTTGGGAAGGCCGTTGGCATCGGTGCCGAAAGCATTCACCAGGTTCTGGCTTGGGATATGGAAGGCGCAGCAGCCGTATTGCGGAGCGCCTGCAAAATAATTCAGGCTGGTGCTCATGCTGAGCCTTCCGCCGATAACGGTTCCGTCGTTGATGGAATACTGGATCGCAAAAATGGATTCAGGGCTGTTATCATGGCCATCGAGAAAATTGTAAGCAAAATCGGGGTTCAATGCATAACGGCCCGAATTGATGATATCGTTCGTGAGGCTCACCACTTCATTCAGCTTATTGGCATCGATGCCGATCACATTGTAATCGTCGTCCTGCGTATAGGCATGATAGAGCAGTGCTTTGGCCAGATAGGCTTCTGCCGAATACTTGTTGGCCCTTCCCGGTTCGCCTGGCTGCGTTTCGGGCAGGTCGGCCACCGCGGCTCTGAAATCATCCTCGATCTTCGTCCACAGGGAATCGTTAGACATGGTATTCGATACCTTGATGATATCATCATTGGTTGCCGTTTCATCGAACCAGGGAATATTCCTGAACAGTACTTTCAGCAAAAAGAACATGTGGCCCCTGAGAAAACGCATTTCGCCGATGCGCGTTGTTCTTTTCTGGAATTGATCGT